>NZ_CALIII010000149.1 GCF_938018145.1 uncultured Campylobacter sp. | reverse complement strand
AATAGGGCAAGTCTGCCTAAAGCTGTGGTAGCGCGGGCAGGATACGAGCCGTTTGTTTTAAAGCTTACTATTTTGGCGTGCGGCGCGGTAAAT
This sequence comes from uncultured Campylobacter sp., assembly GCF_938018145.1. GTDB lineage: Bacteria > Campylobacterota > Campylobacteria > Campylobacterales > Campylobacteraceae > Campylobacter_A. The sequence continues at coordinate 7,711 of NZ_CALIII010000149.1, read as the reverse complement.
TTGACTCGGATTAAATTTAGCGCTCAATTTTAGCAACCGCCGCAAACTAAAATTTAAAACAGATCCGCGTTTTTGTCGCTATTCCAGACGTACTCCATCGCCCATACGCCACACCCGTTTACTTATCATTTTTACTTGCTTTCTGGATGGATTTTACACGAGTTTTGGTTAAATTTCGTCTTAAATTTTATCGCAGACTTTTGATTTGAATTTTAAAAGCAAGTTTTTGATATATATCATCAAAATTTTACGCTAATTATGATAACATTTCCCAAAAATAAAGGAGAAAAAATGAATAACGATCACGTAACCAAAACAGAACCTAAGCGCCCGCTAAGCAAACTAGTTCGTGCCTGCGACGCCGTCGCTACCGTGCTTTACGTCATCATTGTAGGCGGCTTTTACCTCTACATTAGCCGCAACGTCGGCGTGCAATACGACTACTACGAAAAGCCTTTTGTTTTCTGCCTACCTTACGTCATCTGGTTTGCGACGACGATAGCGATGATTTACGTTGCCTTGGTGCGCGAAAAGCTTAAGACGCTCTAAACGGCGATAAGTCTGTCGCCCAAAACCGCTAAATTTATAAAATTCGCGATTTTTGGCAGTAAAATTTGCATTGTTTTGGATTATTTGCTTTTTTGCCGTAAATTTGGAAGCCCTCCGAATATCAGACTAAATTTGCTCTTTTTATACCCGTGCTTTTAAACGGCTAATTTTGTAAATTCGTTTTTCCAGCATCTTTTAGGCACGGTGCCTCGAAATTTGACTAGGCTTAAATTTAGCACTCAATTTTAGCGACCGCCGCAAGCTAAATTTTAAAACAAATCCGCGTTTTTGTCGCTATTGTAGACATACTCCATCGTCCGAGCGATCCTCTGCGCTTCGTCCCGCCCGTGCATATCCGCGATAAAACCCAGAGCCGCGTCGATACCAGCGCTCACGCCCGAGCTAGTGTAAAATTTCCCGCTAACGCACCACCTGGCCGCGCGTATCCAGCGCACGCTAGGAGCCTCTGAGGTCACCCACTGCCATGATAGCTTGTTACTTGTGGCCTCCACGCCGTCCAAAAGTCCAGTTTTAGCTAGCAAAACCGAGCCCGTGCATACCGCGATCACGTACTCGTGTCTGCGCGCTAGCTCATCTAGAGCTGTAATAAACTCGGCCTCGTGCACAAGCTCCCTAGCCGCAAAACCGCCCGGCACTATCAAAATGTCAAATTTAGCTATCTCATCTAGCTTTCGCGTCCAAATTTTGGCGTTCGAACTGCCGCCCACAAGCCCGCCGGTAGCCGAGAAATACTCTATCTCGTAGCACTTTCGCCCACCATCCAGCGCCCGAGATAGCGCCTCGGCGGGTCCTAGCGCGTCCATCGTCGTAAATCCCTCAAACAGCAAAACATTCACCGCCTTCATCACGATCCTTTGTCAAATTTAGTTTCAAATTTAGCCCAAATTTGATTACGAGCGGCTAAAATTTAATGAGATTTTTCGCATTTGCGAGGTAAAATTACAAAATCATTTTAAATCAAATTTTTAAGGAAAGACGATGCTAAGCGACAGAGAAATAGAAGCGAGCGCAAAGCCGCAAAATATCGTAAAAATCGGCGCAAAACTGGGGCTAGGCGAGGAGGCGCTAGATACCTTTGGCAAGCTAAAAGCCAAGATAGAACCGCGACTAGGTAGCGCGCCCGGCGCAAATCTCATCCTAGTTACCGCGACCAACCCGACGCCGTACGGAGAGGGCAAAACGACCGTAACCGTGGGGCTATCTGACGGCTTAGCGCGTATCGGCAAACGCGTGTGCGCCGCGCTTAGAGAGCCTAGCCTTGGGCCGGTTTTTGGTATAAAAGGCGGAGCGACGGGCGGCGGATACTCGCAAGTGACGCCTAGCGAGGATATCAACCTGCACTTTAACGGCGACTTTCACGCTATCACCTCGGCAAATAACCTCATCGCGGCGATGCTAGATAACCACATCCACCACGGCAACGCCCTAAATATCGACCCTGCGCGCGTCGTTTTCAAACGCTGCATGGATATGAACGACCGCTCGCTAAGAGAGATAGAAATCGGCCTTGAAAAGAGCAATAAATTTACCCGCAAGGACGGCTTCGTAATCACCGCCGCTAGCGAAATAATGGCGATCCTGTGCCTAGCGACCGACCTAAAAAATCTAAAAGAGCGCGTCGAAAACATCGTCGTCGCCTACGATAAAGAGGGCGGCCTCGTGCGCGCAAAATCCCTAAACTGCGCCGATGCCGTCTGCGTCCTGCTAAAAGAGGCGATAAAACCAAACCTCGTGCAGACGCTCGAGGGCACGCCGGTGCTCATCCACGGCGGACCGTTTGCAAACATCGCGCACGGCTGCAACAGCGTGATCGCGACCAAAACGGCGCTAAATTTAGCGGGCTACGTCGTGACCGAAGCGGGATTTGGCGCTGAGCTAGGAGCGCAAAAGTTCCTCGATATCAAGTGCCGCACCGCGGGCCTCGCGCCAAAATGCGTCGTGCTAGTAAGCACCATCCGCTCGCTAAAATATAACGGCGGATGCGATAAAGACGGCATCTCGCAGCCAAATTTGGACGCGCTAAAGCTAGGCGGCGAAAACCTAAAAGCCCACATAGAAAATCTAAAAAATTTCAACCAAAACGTCATCGTCGCGCTAAATAAATTTGCCGCGGACTCGGACGACGAGATCGCCCACGTGCGCGCTCTTTGCGAGGAGTCAGGGGCCGAGTTTAGCGTGTGCGAGGGCTTTTTAAAAGGAAGCGCCGGTACGGAAGATCTAGCCAAAAAAGTCGCGCAAATCTGCGAAAAACCGGCTCGCGAGATAAACTTCACGTATGAGCCCGCCGACCCCGTCAAAACCAAGATCGAAAAGATCGCGACTAAAATTTACGGCGCCAAAGACGTCGTCTTTAGCCCGCGCGCGCAGGAGGATCTAGCCGAGATTTCGCGCCTAGGCTTTGACAGCTTGCCAGTTTGCGTCGCAAAAACGCAGTATAGCTTTAGCTCGGACGCTAAGCTGCTAGGACGACCGAAGGGCTTTAGCTTCGAGGTTAGCGCGCTTGAGATCCGCGGGGGAGCGGGCTTTATCGTGGCGGTTAGCGGATCAACGATGCTGATGCCGGGACTGCCAAAAGTACCTGCTGCCGAGCAGATGAAAGCGGAGTAAAACGAGCTATGATCCGTCGAATTTGAACGTAAAATTTTGATCGGTCGGCGAAGTTTTTTGAAAAACAAAGGCGAATTTGGCGGAAATAACGCCGGGTTCGCCTTTTTAAATTTGACTATTTCGTCCTTTAAATTTGCCGTCAAATTTTAAACGCTAAATTTAGCAAACACCTGCGCTAGCTCGTAAATTTTACAGCAACGCTGTTCGTGCGAGATTTTTATCTTACCGTCCATACATCGCCGAAACGCAAAATCAAATTTGCTCGCCTAAAGCCGCGTATCGGCCTAGCGCCAAATTTGCGCTATTTTACGGCATTTTAAATACCCAAATTTAACGCTCGAAATTTGCCGCAAATATTGGCAAAATCGCCGCCTGTCGCAAATTTAGCTTCACTGTTTTTGAATCAAATTTAGGGTAACCAACGTAATATGTTAGCGTTTTTACTAATCAAATTTACCCAAGCAAGCCAAACCACGTGCGAAACGGCGCTAAATTTTCACCTTCTCCCACGGCTCTATCCCGCCGTCAACTTCTTTAAAGATACTCGCGATTTCTATATTTTTTACGCTTAAATTTCGCTCGTAAGCCTTGACGTCGCGCGATTTTAATTTCTCTTGCAAAAATGCGAATTCATACTCTATCTGCCCGCGAGTGACGGCTATTTTGGCTAAATTTCGCTCGTCAAATTCGCCCACCTTAGCCACGTCAAATTTATAGCCGCGAGCGCAGGCCTGCGCATAAACATCCGCCAGATATGCATTTATCGCTTCACACGCGTTTTCGTGCGCGTAAAAGCGGTCAAGCTGCGGGTGATTTTTGTAGCCCTTGGTAAGTCCAGCCAGCACGTTTTTTGCTAGCAGCGCCTCTCGCCAAAGTGCGACTAGCCCCTTTGCGTCGAGATATTTAAAGCTTATCGTCCAAAGCCTCATTTTTGCCTTTCGTTAAATTTACCGCGGTTTTTGCGGGCTAAATTTGGCGCGGTTTAGCCCGCAAACCATCAAATTTTTACCGCAAATTTGATTCGTTACAAACTTCTCAAAGTTCTTATTTTTTCTTCGCCTTTTTTGCCGCGTTTTTCATATTTTCCAGCTCCTCGGCTAAAAATTTACCCGTATAGCTGCCCGTTTTTTTATGATTTTTAGCGACCTCTTTTACGCTGCCCTCGGCGATGATTTTACCGCCCTTTGCGCCGCCTTCTGGCCCCATATCGACGATGTAGTCGCAGTTTTTGATGACGTCCATGTTGTGCTCGATGACAAAGACCGAGTTGCCAAGATCGACCAAATGGTGCAGCACGCGCACGAGCCTATCGACGTCGGCGAAATGCAGCCCCGTAGTCGGCTCGTCGAGGATATAGAGCGTATTTCCCGTATCCGAGCGGCTGAGTTCCTTTGCGAGCTTTACGCGCTGCGCCTCGCCGCCGCTTAGCGTCACGGCGTTTTGCCCCAGCGTGATGTAGCCTAGGCCCACGTCTTGCAGCGTCGTTAGTTTGCTGGCGATTTTGGGCACGGATTTAAAAAACTCCACCGCCTCGTCGATGCTCATATTTAGCACGTCGGCGATATTTTTGCCTTTGTAGAGGATTTCTAGCGTCTGCGCGTTGTAGCGGGTGCCGCCGCACGAGTCGCAAACGACGTTTACGTCGGGCAAAAAGTGCATCTCGATCGTGATCTCGCCCTCGCCTTGGCACTTTTCGCAGCGTCCGCCCTTGACGTTAAAGCTAAACCTGCCGATCTTGTAGCCGCGTAGTTTGGCTTCCTTAGTCTGCGCAAAAAGTCCTCTGATCTCGTCCATCACGCCCGTGTAGGTGGCAGGATTTGAGCGCGGAGTGCGGCCGATCGGGCTTTGATCGAGGTAGATCACTTTGTCTAGATTTTCTAGTCCGCTCAAATTTACCCCAGCGACCTTTTTTACCTTTTTGGCGCGGTTTAGCTGCTCCTGGGCTTCTGGCAGCAGGGTTTGCAGCACGAGCGAGCTTTTACCCGAGCCAGAAACTCCCGTGATACCGACTAAATTTCGCAGCGGAAAGCGCGCGCTTAAATTTGAGATATTATTGATATTTACGTTTGAGATCTCGAGCCACGTGTCGCTTTTGCGGTTTTTTTGGTAGTCGATTTCCTTTTCGCCGTTTATGTAAAGCGCCGTTTGCGTGCTTGAGCCAAGCAGGCTTTTCACGTCGCCGGCAAAAACTATCTGCCCGCCAAATTTCCCCGCTCCAGGCCCGATATCCACGACGTAGTCAGCCTCCTCGATCGTCTTTTTATCGTGCTCGACTACGATCACGGAGTTGCCTTTGGCTTGCAAATTTCGCAGCGTTTTTATGAGCTTTAGCGTATCGCGCTCGTGCAGACCGATGCTAGGCTCGTCTAGCACGTACATCACGCCGCTAAGGCCCGATCCGATCTGGCTTGCGATCCTGATACGCTGCGCTTCGCCGCCGCTGATCGTGCGCGCGTCGCGTCCGAGCGATAGATAGCCCAGCCCCACGTCGTAGAGGAAAAACAGCCTCTCGTTTATCTCCTTAAATATCGGCTTTGCGATCGTTTTATCGTATTCGCTAAGGTAGCTAAAATTTGACTCGTCCGAGAAAAACGCGGTGCAGTTTTCGATACTCATATCTAAAATTTCGCCGATACCGCGCCCTGCGACCTTGACGGCTAGGCTTTGAGGCTTTAGCCTGTGTCCGCCGCAGTCGTCGCAGACCTTTTCGCTCATGTATTCGTCAAAATCCTTGTAGTCTTTTAGCAGTCCGTGCGTGATTTTTAGCGCGCCTTCAAATTTGCGCAGTAGCTTGTTTTTCTTCCAGAAAAACTCGACCTCTTTTACGTTGCCGTAGAGTACAAGGCGCTTTTCGTCCTCGCTAAGCTCGCCATACGGGCGCTTTACGTCGATACCGTTTTGCTCGCAAAAAGCAAGTAAAAATTTATAATAATAACTCATGTTGTAGCCGTAAAGCAGCTTTATCGCGCCGCCTTCGATGCTTTTTTCTTCGTCGATCACTTTGGTGAGATCCAGGCTATATCTGATACCAAGGCCGTCGCACCTCTCGCACGCGCCTTTTGGGGAGTTGAAGCTAAAGCTAAGCGGCTCAAGCGGCGTAAATGAAATTTTACAATCAAAGCACGCCGAGTGCTCGCTGTAGTGGATGAAGCTCTCTTTTAGCCCGAGTTCCTGCGCGTTTGCGATCTCGATCTCGACCTCGCCGTAGCTCTCGCCGAGCGCTTTTTCTACGTCTTGGGCTAGGCGCTGCGCATTATCCGCGTCTATCACGATGCGGTCTACGATGAGCTTTATCGTATGTTTTTTGGTTTTAGCTAGCTCGATCTCCTCGTCTAGTCTCACCTGCACGCCGTCTATCTGGGCGCGCACGTAGCCTTTGCCGCGTAAATTTTCGATCAGATCCGCCCACGTGCCCTTTTTCTCGCGCACGAGCGGAGCGTAGATGACGACTTTAGCGCCCTGGGGCAACTTTTGGATCTCGTTTATGATATCGCTAGCCGACATTTTAGAGATCGGTTTGCCGCACTTGTGGCAGTGCTGGATACCGATACGAGCGTAAAGGAGGCGCAGGTAGTCGTAAATTTCCGTTATCGTGCCCACAGTCGAGCGCGGGTTTTTGGACGTGGTTTTTTGATCTATCGCGATGGCGGGCGTGAGACCTTCGATCTTATCTACGTCGGGCTTGCCTACGCGGTCTAGAAACTGTCTGGCGTAGCTACTAAGGCTCTCCATATATCTGCGCTGCCCCTCGGCATAAAGCGTGTCAAACGCTAGCGTGCTCTTGCCGCTGCCGCTAAGTCCGGTGAAAACTACGAGCTTGTTTTTCGGGATTTCGAGGTTTAAATTTTTCAGGTTGTGCTCGCGCGCGCCCGTGATTTTTATGGTGTCGTTTGCGTTCATTTTCGCTTCCGTGATTTTAAATTTTTAACCCGTCATTATACCCAAAATCGCTTTAACTAAAATCGCTGTTACTTTTATCAACACTTTAGTAAAAAATCAATTTTAAAGCAAAAGAATTTTTTAAGCTATAAGCTTTTTGGATGTATTATAAATTATCCCAAGCATAGGAGTTATCATGGCAAATCCAAACATTCCTATAGACAGAAGAACAAACCGAGTCGAGCTCATCGGGCTGGTGCTAGGCGTTTTGCTAGCGATTTGGGTTTATAAAATCTTCCCCGCAAACGCAGGAGACATCGCCATAGCTGCGGCCAAGGGCAAAAAGCTGCACGTAGAAGCCATGCCCGTCGTCGCCGCAGTAGCCGCGCTGATGGCGTCGTGGTGGATGACCGAGGCTATCGCCCTGCCCGCAACCGCCCTGGTGCCGATGGTGGCATTTCCGGTGCTAGGCGTCGATGCGTTTAAGGTTGTCGCGGCGCCGTATGCTTCGGACACTATCTATCTTTTTATGGGCGGCTTTGTGCTAGCCCTTGCTATGCAAAGGTGGAATCTACACACCAGAATCGCCCTTGGCATCGTGCTTTTAGTTGGCACGAGCCCGAGACGGCTGGTGGCTGGATTTATGGTGGCGACA
>NZ_CALIII010000148.1 GCF_938018145.1 uncultured Campylobacter sp. | reverse complement strand
CGCGAAAATGTGCCGCGGATCGTGCTGAAAAACACTAGGCTCGAACAGGAGGAAAGCGGGCGCGTAGTATTTGAAAAGGATGAGCTAGAGGCGCCGATAGAGGTTGGCGAATACAGCGGCATCGCAAGCGCATCGGTAAAAATCCCTGGTATCGACTCCATCCACATAAGGCATAAACTAAGCACCGAAATATGCGTGCCTGATGGCTCCTGCACTAGCTTCGTGCACTACTTCTCGCCGCGCAAAAGTGCGCAGGTTACGGCGGGGCTTTTTAGCCGCGAGAAATTCGGCGCGGAATTTTAAAAGCTCCCTTGGTATTTAATGCGAAATTTCGCGGAAATTTAATAAAATTTGCCGCAAAACTGCGTCGAAAGTGGAGCAAAATTTAAGCTGCGGCGCTAGAAATTTTAGCGACGAAGCGGGAGCTTTAACGGCAAAGCAAAATTCTAGCGCTAATTTAATAAATTTCGCCGATCAAAAAAGGAGAGCAAAATGGCTTACGTAACCTACGACAAGGCAAAATGGCACTGGGGCGCGAAAAATGCGCCGACCGATATCCCGCAGGAAAACGGCGCGACGCACATCGCGTTTTTCTTCCGCTGGTGCATGGAGCGCAAGCTCTACTCCAAGGACTTTGCGGCAGATTTCGCGGACGATATAGCGCGGATGGACGATAGCTTTGATTATCGTCAGTATTTTTTGGGCGCCATGGATGGCGTGCTAAGCAGCGACGAGCTAAACACCGCGGGCAAGGCCTTTGCGAAGGCCTACTACACCACGGACCGCACGAAATTTGCCAAAACGCACGGCTGGTATTTGCAAGATTACGACGATTTCGTCGCGCGCAAATTCGGCGATAAAAACTTCGACAACGCCTATTTTTACATAGAAAATTCGCCGCAAAATTACGCCGAGATCAAAGAGATCATCGACCGCCGCTACGAGGAGTTTTTAGAATTTAAAAAAGCCAGCAAAAGCGCGGATAAATAAAGCTAAATTTGTGCCGAGCAAAGTTAAAAGGCGGGGTTTAAATTTACGCGCGGACGAGCCAAACGATTCGGGCATTAGCCGAGCGCAGATCGTAAATTGCAGATCTTAAATTTTAGATCGGTTGCGGCGTTTGCGGATTTATCCGCGCCTCGTAGCGAGGCTAAACTTAGACCGTTAAGCTAAATTTGACGGCAAGCCGCCTCTAGTTGGCGCCCCTTGCTACTTAAGCTGCGGAATCAAATCTCCCGCGCCGACGGCGACCTCCGCCGCTTTAGACAAGCTCCGCTCTATCAAATTTTTCCCCTGACATTTTATCTCCTTTTATCTATTTGCTTTGTAAATTTGAGTTTGAGTCTGATTTACTTCGGTTGCTATCTACGTAAATCACCTGAGCCATGCCACTTTCGGCTCTACCTATAGCGCTCTTGATCCCGTCTTGCTTTTCCATTTCGTTTGCCCATTTGATAAAAGCCCTAATGTCTTTAAACGTAGCATTTTCATCGGGGCAATGCGGATTATAGAAATTTATATCTTTGTCAAATTCTTCTATCTTTTTCGGGTCTATCGGCTTTGGTTTGTATTGTAAAAGACCGTCTTGATATATGTGCCAGTAAGGAGCATGTTTGTATTTATTATTGGTTCTTTGTATCTTTTCTTCGGCCTCTTCGTCTCTGCCTTGATTCATTTTATAGATATAGTTTTCTTTTTCTTTCGTATAGTATTTTACGTTATCGTAGCACTCCTCATACGCCTTCTTTAGCTCCTCTTTAGTAGGTTGCCCTACGACGTCGTATTTTAAAAGAAGCTCTAGCATGGGTTCGTAGTTCGGGTGACTATCTAGCGAGATATATAAAGATCGCATAAAATCAGAATCGTCTCTTAGTCCGTGAAAAAACGTATTTGGATGATCGTCTAGTTTCGGTCTATACCTGCTAGCAAGGACTATATCGGCCATTTCGACATAGTTATGCCATACTATATACCTCATGGGGTTATTTGCGTCTTTGGATTCTTTATTGACTTGGTAATTATCTCGAAATACTATCTTTACGTCGTCTCCGTCTATGATAAGCTTTTCGATGTTGTTATAAAACGGAGGATCTATGTAGTACT
>NZ_CALIII010000147.1 GCF_938018145.1 uncultured Campylobacter sp. | reverse complement strand
GGCCCAACCGGACTTGGCAAAACTCACCTTTTGCAATCAGTCGGAAATTTTTGCCTAAACGGCGGCAAAATGGTCATTTGCGTCACGAGCGAGCAGTTTATCACGGACTTTACTTATAACCTCAACAATCACTCGATGGAGCGATTTCGCGAAAAGTACCGAAACTGCGACGTTTTACTCATCGACGACGTGCAGTTTTTAGGTAAAACGGATAAAATCCAAGAGGAATTTTTCCACACGTTTAACGAGCTTCACGCTAAAAACGGCCAGATCGTGATGACCTCGGACCGCCAACCAAAGCTGCTAAAAGGCTTTGAAGATAGGCTAAGAACGCGTTTTGAGTGGGGCATCATCGCCGATATCACACCGCCGGAGCTCGATACTAAAATCGCAATAATCAAGAAAAAATGCGAATTTGATAAAATTTACCTCGACAAAGACGTCATAAACTACATCGCTACAAATATGGGCGATAACATCCGAGAAATCGAAAGTGCGATAATAAATTTAAACGCTTACGCAAGGCTCATGAGACAAGAAATCACGCTAGAATTTGCCAAAAATATCCTGCGCGATCAGATAAAAGAAAAGCGCGAAAATATAAATCTAGAAAATATCGTTGAAATCGTAAGCAAAGAGCTAAACGTCAAACCAAGCGAGATGAAAAGCAAATCACGCTCGAAAAATATCGTCGAAGCTAGACGCATCGTGATATATCTGGCTAAAAATTTGACGCCAAACTCGATGCCGCAGATCGCACAGTTTTTCAACATGAAAGATCACTCCGCTGTAAGCCACAGCATAAAAAAGATAAACGAGCTAATAGAAACGAACGAATATTTTAAAGTTCGCGTCGAAGAACTAAAGAATAAAATTTTAACCAAAGAGTAAAAACGTGAATAAAAGTGAAAAAATAAGCAGTTTTTTTAACGCAGCAAATACCTTATTTAAAGCAAATAAAAGCAGTTTTAAACTTTTCACGCCCCCTACTAATGCTACTAAAAGAAATTTAAAAACAAAAGGAAAAAAATGAAAGTCGCAATTAACAAAAATGCTTTAGAAAGCATCGTAACAAATACCAATCCTTACTTAGAAAAAAAGGATCTAAGCGCTATAACTTCGCATATATTTATCGGAGCTAAAGACGGTATCCTAAATATCAAAGCAACAGACCACGAGATCGGCCTAGCATATAAGCTCTCAAATGTCAAAATCATGGACGAGGGAAATGCTACTGCAAACGGTAAGAAATTACTTGACATCATAAGAAGCCTAAAAGACGAAGAAATCACACTAGAGACAGTAAATAACTACCTCTATATAAAACAAAAAAACTCAAAATATAAGCTTCCGATGTATAAATTTGAGGATTTTCCAAATTTCCCGACGATAGAAAATAAAAATAAATTTGAAGTCGACGCCGTAATGCTTGGACGAAGTTTAAAGAAAATTTTTACAAGCATCGACAATAATAACCCTAAATTTGAGCTAAACGGCGCTCTTATTGACATTAAGCAAAACTACATAAACATAGTCGGCACCGACACGAAAAGGCTTAGCGTATTTAGATTTGAAACGCCAACTCAGAGCGAATTTTCCCTAATAATCCCAAAAAAAGCTATTAGCGAGATACAAAAGCTATTTTTTGACAAGATCGAAATTTACTACGACGATACGACTCTGATCGCTCAAAGCGCAAATTTCGAGTTTTTTACAAAGCTTATAAACGGCAGATTTCCTGACTACAACAGAGTAATCCCGCAAGAAATAAAACGAAGACTAAGACTAAGCAGAGATAAGATGATAGAAGGCATCAAAACCGTCTCAATCATCTCGGAGAGCACGAAAATCGTATTTGCGCCTCAAACCATAAGCTTTGAAAGCATCGTAGAGGATAACTCTGAGGCTAAAACAACGATAGAATTTGCAACCGGACTAGAAGAAGAAATCTACGTCGGCGTGAAAAATAGATACTTGCTTGATTTCTTACAAAGCATCGAAGAGGAACATTTCGAATTTGGATTTAACGACTCAAATTTAGCCTTTACGGTGAGCTCAAACGAGCTAAAAACGGTAATCATGCCGATAAATTTATAAAATAACAAAGGTAAATAATGCAGCAAAATTACGGCGCGGAAAATATTAAAGTTTTAAAAGGGCTCGAAGCGGTTAGAAAACGCCCCGGCATGTACATCGGCGATACTAACATAAGCGGCCTACATCACATGATCTACGAGGTCGTCGATAACTCCATAGACGAAGCGATGGCGGGCTACTGTGATACGATAGACGTAGAACTAACGCGCGAAGGCTCTGCTATCATCACCGATAACGGACGCGGTATACCTGTCGATATGCACCCTACGGAGAAAATTTCAGCCGCTACTGTCGTTTTAACCGTACTTCACGCAGGCGGTAAATTTGACAAGGACACTTATAAGGTCTCAGGCGGTCTGCACGGCGTGGGCGTTAGCGTCGTAAACGCGCTTTCTAAAAAACTAGTCGTGAACATCAAACGCGACGGCAAACTACATAGACAAGAATTCTCAAAAGGTATCCCGCAAAGCGACCTTGAGGTTATAAAAACCACAAATAGAACCGGTACTCAGGTAGAGTTTTGGCCTGACGATAGTATTTTTGAGGTTACGGAATTTAACGATGAAATTTTAACTAAACGTTTTCGCGAGCTAGCCTATCTAAACCCGAAAATCACGATAAATTTTAAAGATCAAAGAAACGGTAGAAACGAGAGTTTTCACTACGAGGGCGGACTTGAGAGTTTCGTAACCGATTTAAATAAAAACGAAGCCGTAAGCAAAGCCGTATCGTTTAGCGGCGGCGAAGAGGATGTTTTAGTCGATTTTGCGCTGATGTACAACGATACTTATAGCGAAAATTTACTAAGCTTCGTAAATAACATTAAAACCCCTGACGGCGGTACGCACGAGGCGGGATTTCGCGCGGGTTTAACTCGCGTGATAACAAACTACATCGCCGCAAACGCCGCAGCCCGCGAAAAAGACACGAAAATCACTGGCGAAGATATCCGTGAGGGTCTTATCGCAGTTATTAGCGTAAAGGTACCAGAGCCGCAGTTTGAGGGCCAGACAAAAGGAAAACTAGGCTCAAGCTACGTAAAACCAATCGTTCAAAAGATGGTTTTTGAGGTGCTTAGCAAGTATTTTGAAGAAAACCCGATCGAAGCTCGCGCCATAATGGAAAAAGCGCTGATGGCAGCGCGCGGACGCGAAGCGGCTAAAAAAGCTCGCGATCTAACGCGTAAAAAAGAGGGTCTAAGCATAGGAACGCTGCCGGGTAAATTAGCAGACTGCCAGAGTAAAGATCCAACGATCAGCGAGCTTTATCTGGTGGAGGGAGACTCTGCGGGCGGTTCGGCCAAGCAAGGACGCGATAGGGTATTTCAGGCGATTTTGCCGCTAAAAGGTAAAATTTTAAACGTCGAAAAATCGCGTTTAGATAAAATTTTAAAATCAGACGAAATAAAAAATATGATAACCGCGCTAGGTTGCGGTATCGGCGAAGAATTTGACGCCGAGAGGCTTCGCTACCACAAAATCATCATCATGACCGATGCCGACGTCGACGGTAGTCATATCCAGACGCTACTTTTGACGTTTTTCTTTAGATTTTTACACAAAGTAGTGGAAAACGGTCATATCTATCTAGCTCAACCGCCTCTTTACCGCTATAAAAAGGGTAAAAAAGAGATTTATCTAAAAGACGAAAGAGCGCTCAATGAATTTCTAATAGAAACCGGCATCGAAGGGGTCGAGTTTGAAGGTATAGGAAACGCTGATCTCATAGACTTTTTAAAGATAGTCGCGGCTTATAGAAGCGTATTAAAAGAGCTTGAAAAGCGCTTTAGCGTGATTTCTGCTGTTAGGTATATGATCGAAAATCCTGATATAGTATCAAAAAGCTACGGCGAAATTTTTGAAATTTTGAAAAATTATTTAGAGGCTCAAGGGCACAATATCCTAAACTCCTACGTCAGCGAAGAGGAAGCTAGAATTTACGTACAAACCGAAAGCGGCCTAGAAGAGCTTTTGGTAAATGAAAATTTATTTACAAATCCGCTTTACGAAGAAGCGCTTTATATCAGTCAAAAGATAAAAGAGCGCGGCATCGAGCTAAAAGGCGACGTGATAGACGTGCTAGACGAGATCGAGAAAAATGCCAAAAAAGGCGCCTATATACAACGCTATAAAGGCCTTGGTGAGATGAATCCGGAGCAGCTGTGGGAGACGACGATGAA
>NZ_CALIII010000146.1 GCF_938018145.1 uncultured Campylobacter sp. | reverse complement strand
AAAAATCTCGGCGATCATGCTAACCGCGGAGCCATTTAACCGCGCGCACGAGCGCCTGATCAGGATGACGATAGATAGCTCCGATCTGGTGCTTTTGTTTTTACTAAAAAGCCACGGCGCGGACGAGATGATGAGCTTTTCGCTCAAAAAAAGCGTGCTGGAATACTTCATCCAAAACTACGTCCCCAAAAACCGCTTGATCATCGTGCCTTTTGAGAACTCAAATCTCTTTAGCTCGCACCTAAATCCGACACTAGAGTGCATCGCGGCGCATAGGTTAGGCGCCCATAAGCTCATAGTCGGGCAAAATCACGCCGGTATCGGGATGTTTTACGATCACAACGTCGCTCACACGGTGCTAGAACGCTACAAAAACGATCTAAATTTAGATATCGTCGTACTGCCAGAGCTCGTCTACTGCGACGAGTGCAAGACGCTAGTTAGCACCAAGACCTGCCCGCACGGCCAGCACCACCATATCAAATACCACGCGCAGACGCTAAAAACCTTGCTGCTAGCGGGCATCTTGCCGCCTGCGATCCTCATGCGGCGCGACATCTCGGCGATGATACTGAGCGAGCTTTTCCCGAACCGATTTGAAAATATCCAAAAGCTTTGCGACGATCTTTTCCCTAGCAACGGACTGCTCGAAAAGCAGACGGAGAGGGAGTTTTACGAAAATTTGATGAAGCTTTATCAGACGACGTCGCTGACTTAAATTTGCTTTTAGCTTTTACTGCGTCGAAATATCGTTTATTGCTGTATGCATGCGTTGTTTGTTTGGCATTTTTTGCCTATTTGGCACAGACGTATGGTTCTTTTCTATTATGGCTCGTTTTGTGGGGAGTGTGCTTTGTAGCTTTGTCGCGCTTGCAGTTGCTTCCCAAGAGCCACAAATTTGCAGTGCGAAGCAGGGGAAGAGTTAAATTTAGCTTGGGAAACTTCGCGTTTTATCGCCGCTAAAATTTACTGAGTGACTACTTTGCATTAGCGTTGCGAGCTTATCGTTTTTGCGGTATCTTATCTTTGCTTTTGCGTTCAAATTTGCAAATTTTACTTGCTAAGACCCGCACCGCAAAACTCTAAAATTTGACGCTATACATTTATTGCGCGGAGGGTAGTGCGGTTTGTTTGGCGTAAGGCGTCCGTGCTTTGATTGACGTTAAATTTGACGATATTGCACAGCGTTGCGGCGAATTTGTATTGTAGTTTGGAAAATTTAAATTTGATTGCTGAAAGTACGGATTGAAATTTGCGGTTGTAAGATCTAATAAATTTAGCGCATTTTGCCGTCAAATTTGAAAATATTCGAAATCCGCGAAAATTTGGCGTCCGAATTTTGAAATTTGCGCGTTAAATTTGCTAAAATCGCACTAAAAATCGGCGAGTAAAAATGCACCGATTATAATTTAAATTTGATTTCAAGGGAAATTATGCAAAGATTATTTTTAACTTTTTTTGGCGCAGGCCTAAGCCCTAAGGCTCCTGGCACGGTGGGCTCTATAGCTGGTGCGGTCGCAGCGTATGGATTTTTGATGTTTTTGCCCGCTTCCACGCTGTTTTTAGTTTCGATTTGTCTTTTTTTATATAGCATCAAGATTATCGACAGCAATGAGGCTAAAACTGGCGTGCATGATCATGGCAGCATCGTGATAGACGAGGTTGCGGGCGTTTGGCTGGCGATTTCTATCAGCGGCGCTACGGCGGTGCAGTTTGCGCTCTCGGTCCTGTTTTTTAGAGCGTTTGATATCTGGAAACCTTCCGTGATTGGCCGCATCGACAAAAACGTAAAAGGCGGGCTGGGCGTGATGGGTGATGATATGCTAGCAGGGCTTTTTGCAGGGCTTCTTAGCGCGATTTGCTACGAGGCTGTGACGAAAATCGGACTTGACTACGAGTGGATTAAATTTGAGTTGCCGTTTATGAAGTAAATTTTACAGCGTCGCAAGGCGGTCTTGTTTGCTAGATCAAATTTACTTCTTTAGGCATTATTTTTTGGCGTCAAATTTGTTTGGGTAAAAATAAAATCGTCTGCTTTAAAGATCAAGCGGCGACGTTAAATTTGACGCCTGATTTACTTCTTTCTTTGCGAGGTTCCAAGCTGTTCGTAGTAGTCTATCTCGGCTACGTATTCGGGATTTTTCTTTTTTAGCTCGTTGCTCATAAAGGCTATTAGTTTTGCGTCGGCGTTTTTGTGAGAGGCTAAAACCGTGATGAAATTTAGATGAGCTTTCGCATCGCTTGCGGCTTTGCCATTTTGTTTGGGCGGGATTTTAAACGAAGCGGCAAAAATTTTTAAAGCTGCAAAAAGATCGTTTTTATCGCTTTTTGGATTGCTAGCGATGTCGATTAGATCTTGTAGTGTAAGCTCTTTTTCCTCTTGCTTTGAGGGCTCGTTTTGAGCGGTTTTGCTGCTGTGTTTAAATTTGACGACGAGAAAAATTAGCGCGGCGACGATTATTAAAAAAATCGCCGCCAATATCGCTATTAAGAGGATTTGCATTATAGTTTTACGGTTTTATCTGGTTTTCTAAAATACGCCAAAACAGCTATCAAGACCATCAAAAGCGCGCCCACCCACACAAAAGTCGGCACCGGCACCGGCTCGCCAGCAGCGTACGAGTGCATGCCGCTTAGGTAGAAGTTTACGCCAAAATAGGTCATTATGATCGACCAATAAGCAAACATCGAAGTCACGGCAAATGCGTACTGGCTGTTTAGTTTAGGGATAAATCTGATGTGTAAAACCGCTGCGTAAACGAGAATAGAAACCAGCGCCCACGTCTCCTTGCTATCCCAGCCCCAGTATCGACCCCAGCTTTCGTTCGCCCAAACGCCGCCCAGGAAGTTTCCCATCGTAAGCAGGCTAAGACCCAGTATCATCGCCATCTCGTTTATGCGCGTGGCTTCTAGGATATTTCGCGAAATTTCCTTATGCTCTTTGCCACCTTGCATAGCAAAAAGCACGAGAGTAAACATACCCAGCAGCGAGCAAAGTCCCAAAAATCCGTAGCTAGCCGTGATAACCGATACGTGGATCGTTAGCCAGTAGCTCTGAAGCACAGGCACTAGAGTAGTGATCTGCGGATCCATCCAGCTAAGGTGCGCGACAAATAGCGTAACGCCCGCTAAAATCGAGGTTAGCGCCATAGCTATCGGGCTTTGGCGTGAGAACACTAGGCCTGATAAACTAAGCGCCCAAGCGATGTAGATCATCGATTCGTAGGCGTTGCTCCACGGCGCGTGCTCGGCGATATACCAGCGTATGCCGATGCCAAAAGTGTGCAGCAAAAACGCTAAGATATTTACGCCGTAAACGATACCAAATAGCCATTTGATATTTAGTTTAGGCTTTGCCATCTTAGCAAACACGAAGCATAAAAGGCCAAACCCTGCCAAAAGATATATCGGCGTTAGCGACTCGAAAATTTTATACTCGTTAAAAAACAGCTCCATCTCGACGCGTTTTTCGCCCGGAATGACCGCTTTGCCGTGTTCTTGCTGATAGGTTTTGATCTCGGCTAGAGCTTGATTCGCTCGGCGCCAGTTGTTGTTTTCTGTAGCTTCGGCAACGCTAGTGAAATAGCTTCTTAGCATTCTGCCGATCGGCTCGCTCTCGTTTTTAGGAAGATACATCATGGCTGAGGCTATACCGTACCATTTGTTATTCGGGTCGTCCATTTTTGGGAACATCGTAAAGACTTCGCCTATAAACACCATGTAAAGGATATTTAGACGCTCATCAACTTTTTGCAAGTCTTTATCGAACGTACCTCGCTCGCCCGGAGTTTTGCGGTTTGCGGCTTCGGCAAATTTGTTTAGTTTGTAGATGATTTTACCGTCTTTATCGCTTGCAAAAAAGTCGTTATAGCTCGCGTATTTAGCCTTTTCGTCTATGCCGATTAGCTTTTTTAGCTCTTTATTTCCGACGTAGATTATCGGCACGTCGCGCCAGTACGGGGCGTTTATCATCATAGAAAGTATGGCTTGGTTTGCATTTAGGCCGTCTAGCGTATCGCTGCGGTGGATCTTGTTTAAAATTTCTCTTGCTACGGTGTCAAAAGGCTTCATCCTGCCGTCGGCGCTTTGGATGATTAGCGTAGATAGCTCTTTGGCGTGGTTTGCGTCGATGTTTCTAGCGTTATCGGCCGCGTAGATTTTGCTCGGAGCAAATGCCGCAAAACAGGCTACTAGCGCGAAGCTCGCGACTTTTTTAACGGCGTCTTCGTTTATCATTTTAGCTAGTTTTCTAAAGCGCGAGCGAGGATTTACGATG
>NZ_CALIII010000145.1 GCF_938018145.1 uncultured Campylobacter sp. | reverse complement strand
AAACTTTTAACAGCTTCCGGTAAAGTTACGCTTACTTTTTTAAACGTGGACGGCGTGAATAACGTAAAAGTTGCTGCAGCTACTATGGGTACTGGGCTTGGTCAAGGCGTGGGTGCCCTAGCAGAAAACATCAATAAGCTAACTGATAAAACAGGTGTTAGAGCCACATACGATGTTACCATGATAGCTGCAGGTGATATAGCAGAGGGTACTCAACTTACGTCATTCACTATTAACGGCGTAAAAATAGGCGATCTTGACGTAAAAGCAAACGACAGCAACGGTGCTTTAGTAAATGCCATCAATAAAGTAAAAGACCAAACTGGCGTAGAGGCTTCAGTAGACGCAGAAACCGGAACCATGGTCTTAACTAGCCGCGACGGTCGAGGCATACAAGTAAAAGGCGGCGACCTTTCAAAAGGTCTAGGTAAGGGAACGGCTGCATTAACCAAAGGTTTCGTAGGTCGCTTGAATCTAGTTCGCTTGGATGGACGCGATATAAAAATCGGCGGAAAAACTCAACTTAATCTAAGTAAGGATGCATTTTCTGCAGACGGCGGTCAGCAACAGTCTGTTTCTCTAAGAGACGTTCGCGGCCAAATAGATAAAAAAGTAGCTACGGCTATGGGCTTTTCAAGAATGAGTAAGGAGCTAAGCGTAAATCAATCAGCAGGCGTTATGACCTTGCGCGGCGCTATGGCTGTTATGGATATCGCTGAGTCTGCTCAAAAAACTCTTGACCAGATCCGCTCAGACCTAGGTTCTGTTCAAAATCAGCTTGTTGCAACTGTAAACAACATCACAGTTACTCAAGTAAACGTAAAATCAGCCGAATCTCAAATCAGAGACGTTGATTTCGCTGCCGAGTCAGCAAACTTCTCTAAGTTTAACATCCTTGCTCAGTCAGGAAGTTATGCTATGAGCCAAGCTAACTCTGTTCAGCAAAACGTCTTGAGACTACTCCAGTAGTTAAAATTTAAGATCGCTTCGGCGATCTGTTTAGCGCGTTTATGTGTACGAAACTAAACCCCGAATCTGCTTTTGGCTGATTTGGGGTTTTTAAATTTAACGTAATTTAAAAAGATAGATTAAAGTCTTCTTTTGGTTTGCCTATCTCGTTTTTGGTTATCAGTCCTCTTTTTTTAAGCTCGCGAACTAAATTTTTAGAAGCCTTTTTGGTAACTTCTATATCGGCGTTTAATCCGCCTGCAGCAGAGAAAAGCCAATACTTATGGATTTCGATCCACTCAAGTAGTTTGTTTACTTTTTGAATCTTTGTGTCGCTTGGTGCGACTGAAATTTTAGCTAATTCTAGTTCTTGATGATATATTGCCATTTGTATGACGTTTTCTATAAATAGCGTAAATTTTTTGGCACTTAGAAATGTTTTTAACCTATCTATTTTGTTTACAATTTTTACTAGCTTGTTAAATAGGTTTTCGCTTATTTTATTCTCGTCCCTAAGCTTAATCATCTCGTCAATTTTTGGTACAAGTTCTAAAAATACGGCTTCTATTCTATCTTTTGCTAAATTTTGAATAGTTATTTTTTTGATTAAGAAATTATAGGCTTTTAGCAGATCTTTGTCTGTGGCTTTTTCTTTATTTTTTGGTATATTCGGTAGTTTTTTGGGTTCTTTGCCTTTGGTTAAATTTTGCATAGTTTCTAAAAAAGGCTCTTCTATAGTGCCGTTAATTTTGGCGCCGCCCTCGGTGCAATTATATGTTTTTATATCCTCTAAACTTGCTTGCTCGATATCTTTTTCGTATTGGTTTTTAAAGAGCTTCCAAACGTAAGTCGTACGGACTTCTCCTTTGCCGCCGTAGGCCGGGACGTAAAGATACTCGTCGCTTTGTGCAAACGCATGTCCACTGGCGTGGCTTTTGCCGTCCGGCGCAAAAGCTAAATCCTGACCTATAAGCACGATATTTTTATGCCCTAGCGCGTAAGCTAGCTGATAGGCTTGGTTTGCCGTGGAGTGTCCGATGCCTAGATATCCGTATTTTTTCATATTAAACGCTATCTCGCTTTGTTGAGGACGCATAGTAAGCACAAGGCGGCGCGGTAAGATATTTTTTATCGTTTTTTGATGCGTTAGAGAAGCGACGATAAAGTAGATATTTTCATCAAATTCTTTATTTTTACTATTAAAGAAGCTTGATGTCGCCTCTACACGCTCGATCGAAGTTACGTAGTCCGGCTTGATGCCGTGCCTCATCAGGATCGGATATGAGGCGTCAAGGCTGATAATTGTAACGTAAGGTGCAAATTTTTTAAGCGTAACGAGTTGTTTATCTAGGCTTGGACCTGTAGCTACGATAATAGCGGTATCCATAAGTCCGTGGCGTTTTTTTACCATATCGGTGTAAACATAGTTTGTTATCATTTCCGGCAAATTTTCTATGTGATGGCGGATGCCTATTAGCATATCGTCAATACTGTTGCCATGAGCTAAAACCATTTGCGAAATGGCTTTTATGAAGTCTTGATTTATCCTTTGGTAGTCATCGGCAAATTGGTCGTAAAAATGCGTATGAATGTGCAAATCGTAAAGCTTGGCGTATGATACGAAATCGCTTTGAGAGACGATGAAATAAAATTGCGTATATGTGGCAAATTCTGAATAAAACAGCACCAATCTCTCGCTAGCAAGCTCTTCTGAGAGGTCAATTAAATTTAAAACTATATAAATGATCTCTAGTTTCGGCTCGATTACGACTATTTTTTTATGCGTTCGGTTTTTCAGCAAAGCTTTGTGAAATATACCGTTGCCAAGCCCGTAAAAATACATAATCGGATAGCGTTTGTATTCTTTTTCGGTTTGTTCTAGCATATCCGTGATTTCTTTTACCGGATTTTCATAGACGTATTTTAGGGTTTTGTTGTTTATGATATTGATGTCGATCGGGTCTTTGCCGACAAATACCTCGTATTCGCCTTGATCGGTAAAAGCAAAAAGCCGTGTGGCTAGAATTTCATCTTGCTGAAAGAGGGCGTTAAGGTTACGTTTCAAGATCGGATTTTGCAAGCCATCTATGTTTGTAGCCTCCTGTTTTGCCTCTCCATGCTTTGTTTTTTTAACGCTTAGATGTTTTAGGTCAAATTCTTTATCTATCTCTTTTGCCATTTTCTCTCCTTTTTATAGATCTTCTTTTTTGATTCTTTCGCTAAATTTTATCTCTCTTTTTGCTTCTTTACCTAGTAATTCGGGTAAAAATTTAGGGTGCAAGCCGTATCCCGGGCGTACGCTTTTTACGTTTTTTTCGCTAAAGATTTCGCCCTCTTTGATATCCGCGCAGGCGTAAAGCGAGCGGGAAAAGCGGCGATTTTGCACGGCCTTATCGTCTAGTTCGTAGTTTACTTTGCCAAGCAGCGCTTCGGCGCCTCGCACGGCTTTTACCATCTCGCCAAACTCCCGCTCGTCCAAGCTAAAGGCCTCATCGACGCTGCGAACGCTTTTATCTAGGATAAAGTGCTTTTCTATGATGCGAGCGCCCAGACTCACGGCGACAACGGGCGCTACGATACCTAGCGTATGGTCTGAAAAGCCGACCTCAGCGCCAAATTTGCGTTTCATATCCGCAATCGTGAGCAGATTCATCCCGTCAAGCGGAGCAGGGTAGCTAGACGTGCATTTTAAAAGCGCGATCTGCTCGTTTCCCGCATCTTTGCAAATTTGCACGACGTCGGCGATTTCCTGCTCGGTCGCGATGCCCGTGGAGATGATGATCGGTTTGCCCTTAAGCGCGACGTACCGTACGAAATCATAATCCGTAACCTCAAAGCTTGCTATCTTATAAGCGGGTGGGTTAAATTTCTCTAAAAAGTCCGCGTCGTCTCTGCAAAATGGGCTTGAAAAGCAGACTAGCCCTTCGTCCCGAGCCGCCGCAAAAAGCTGCTCGTGCCACTCTCGCGGCGTCAGAGCTTGCCGGTAGAGCTCGTATAAATTTGCCCCGTCCCACAGCCCGCCTTTTATCATGAAGTCCTCGCCGCGCGAATCTAGCGTGAGGCTATCTGGCGTATATGTTTGCAGTTTTATGGCGTCTGCGCCCGCGCGCTTAGCTGCTTTTATCGTGTCAAGCGCCGTTTGCAGGCTGCCCGAGTGATTTGCCGAGAGTTCGGCGATGATAAATACCTTTTCGTCCGTGTCGAAATTTGCTATTTTCATAAATTTTCCTAACTTTTAGCCATTATATCAAGTTTGCGTAAAGATAACGACATATAGCTCATTTGCTCGTCGCGCCCGTAAATTTCAAAGCCGAATTTTCGGTATAGCGCGATCGCTTTTTCGTTTTCGTTGTAGGCGCATGATTTTAGCTCGCCGACTTTAAGCGTTTTGGCGGCGTATTCTACGATTGTTTGTATTAGGATTTTGCCTTTGCCTTTTAGCTCTGGATTTGCGTAAATGCCAAATTCGCACGAGTCCGCCTCGATATCCACGAAATCGATCACGCCGATATAGTCGCTATCCTCTTTTACTAAAAAATATCTTTTCGTTTCGTCGTTTTTTAAATTTACGATAAATTTTCTGTGCTCTTGCTCGCTCACGCTTTTGTTTTTCATGTATTTTGCGACTCGCTCATCGTTTCGCCAGCGCAAAATCATCAAAATTTGCTCGTCCGTTAGATCGGTAAAATTTATAAGCTCAAGCATATCTCGTCTGCCTCGTAGATCTCGCGCCCGTTTGCGGCTAGCCACTGCGCCATCTCGTTTTGATTGTCCGCGACGCGCACGGCTTTAAATTTGGCGCCTAAAACCAGCGCTTCGTTTACGAGCGAGCTAGCTGAAATCACCAAAATTTCGCTCTCGTTCATCAACCGCGCCACCTCGTTTGAGTTTATGAATAGGCTAAAATTTGGCTCGCTATCCGCCAAATTTTGCAAATTTGCTAAATTTATGTTTGCGCTCGTCGTAATGACGGCTACTTTTTTGTTTTTAGCGAGCAAATTTGAGGCGATTTTGGCCGTCAAATTTAGCGCGTCAGTGCCGCCTAGCACGATGAGGTAATTAAATTTTTTCTCGCGTTTGATTTTTGCTTCGCCATAAAACTCGCTCCTAACTAGCGGCGAAAGTATCAGCTCGCAGTTTGCGGGCACGAGATTTGCGTATTTTTGGGGCTGGGCGTAGATATTTACGTTTAGCAAGTAGTCGCAAAAATGCTCTTTGTAGTTGTCGTCAAAGCTTAAAATTTGGATGTTCGTTTGCTCTTTGATTAGCTTTTCGTCCGCCGCGCTAATGCCATAATGATCGATCGCTAAAAGCTCAAATTTATGCTCTTTTATCAAATTTACCAGCTCATTTATATCCGCGCTTTTTAGCGTAAAAACGGGGTGGGGTATCTCGCCTATGAGACTACCCGGCAGATCGATGCAAGCAAAGCTGACGTCTTTAAATTTTTGCGCCAAGATGAGGTCGCGCCTAACGTGTCCATGCCCGATTTTCGAGCCGCTATCGGCGCGGATGAGAGTTTTTAGGTTTGAGATTTCGCTAAAATTCATCGAGTTTTTCCGCCAAATTTAAAATCCTAAGCGTCAAACACACGGCGGCGATGAGGTAAACCGCACCGGCAGAGGCGAAAAACAGGATCTGAACCTCGTTTAAGCCGCGGTAGCTAGCCGCCAGATAAAATATGTGCAAGATCCCCGCAACCGCAAAGATCTGCATGAGCGCTCTGGCTACCGATATTTTGGCTTTTATGTAATCTTTTTGCATTTTTCCTCAGCGGTAATTTATCTCGTAAAGCTTCTGCGCAAACTCAAAATCCTCGGGCGTGTCGATGTCGCAGACTAAATTTCGCGGTAGCAAAAACGCCCTAGAATGCGCCGCAAAGATCGGTTTTTTCTCCAGCCATGCCTCGCGCCTACCGAAATAAAACGCGCCTGCGTCGTGATAGGCTCGCTCTAAATCCTGCGAGCGAGTTAGCGCAAACTGCGGGTAAAACATACTCACTGCGCCTTTATCGTCAAGCTTGATAGCGCGCTGGACCGGGAAGCTAAACTCGGTCGCGGAAAATAAAAACTCGCACCCGGCTTCCTCAAATTTGCCGTAAGCCTCACGTAAAATTTCACCCGTGATGAGCGGTGCGGTCGCGTAAAGGCAGCAGACATGAGAGTATTCGCCGCCTAGCCTTCTCGCCGCGTCCGCTACGGCGTCGCTACTGGTGGCGTAGTCGTCGCTCAGCGCGGCGTCCCTCATAAACGGAACTTGCGCGCCGAATTTAACTGCGACGTCCGCTATCCCAGCATCGTCGGTGCTCACTATGACGCGCTCAAAAACGCCCGAATTTAGCGCTGCTTCGATGCTGTAGGCTATCAGCGGCTTGCCTAAAAAATCTTTAACGTTTTTGCGCGGTATGCGCTTGCTGTCGCCGCGAGCGGGAATGACGCAAAGGGCGCAGTTGTGGTTGTCTCTCATCAAATTTACCGCCTAAACCCTGCAGCCTTGCGGCGTATCAAAGCTCTTTAAAACCTCAAAAAGCGTATTTGCAACGAAATTTGCGTCCTCTAGGCTCATGCACTGATGGCACGGGATACTAAGCTCGGCGGCGTAAAAATCCTCGGCGCTAGGCACCGAAATATCGCCGTAGCGCTCGCGGTAAAAGCTAAATTTATAAGTCGGCTTATAGTGCACCTGCACGCCGATGCCGCGCTCGTGAAGGGCGGCGAAGATGTCCTCTTTGGCACACCAGAACTGGCGAAATAGCAAGATAGGGTAGAGGTGGCGCGAACTAACGACGTCGCCGGGTAACTTCACGGTGCTAAAATACGGATTTTTCTCAAATTTTTCGTCGTAAAATTTGGCGATTTTCTCGCGCGCCGCGATAGTTTCGTCTAGTCTTTTTAGCTGATTTAGCCCTAGCGCGCAGGCGACGTCTGGTAGGCGGTAGTTGTAGCCAAGCAGGCTCTGGTCGCTATCCCAGAGGCGTTTTTTAGCTATGCCGTGCGAGCGGTAGAGGCGTGCTAGGCGCGCGATCTCGTCGTCATTTGTCGCTAGCGCGCCACCCTCAAAGGTCGTTAGCGGCTTAACCGGGTGAAAGCTAAAAATGCTAAC
>NZ_CALIII010000144.1 GCF_938018145.1 uncultured Campylobacter sp. | reverse complement strand
AACTCTTTTTCCTCTTTTGAGAAAAATACGCTTTTAGCGACCTTTATCTCGGTTTCAGGATTTACCGCAGTGCCGTTTTTATAAACGCCAAAGTGCAGGTGCGAGCCCGTACTCATGCCTGTGTTGCCCACATAGGCTATGAGCTGGCCTTGCTTGACCTTGACGCCGGTTTTTATACCCTTAGCAAAGCCGTTCGTGTGCGCGTACAGCGTCTCGTAGGCGCCGGCATGTTTTAGGATCACGACCTTGCCGTAGCCGCTTTTGGTACCGACAAATTTGACCGTGCCCTCGCCCGCAGCCTTTATCGGAGTGCCTTTAGGAGCGCCGTAGTCAACGCCCAAGTGCGCCTTATAGCGTTTTAGTATCGGATGAAAGCGCTTGGGCGTAAAGGGCGACGTGATACGGGCGTTTGAGATAGGTCTAGTAAGCAGAAATTTATCGCTTTTTTTGCCGCTTTTGTCGTAGTATTTGTTTTGGTGTCTATAAACAGTGTATCTTTTGCCTCTGATCTCTATCGCCGCCCAGTCGATTTCAGGCATGCCGAAAGTACGCCCCAGCCTAATCTTTTGTTTGTAGCTCATCGCGAGCCTGTCGCCTTTTTTTAGCCTTTTAAACTCGCCGTCGCCGACCTCGCCTTTCATCGCTAGATAAAATCCATGCGCCAGCGCTACGCTACCGGTGGTTTCTATGATGTCTTGCGATGGGTTTGCGCTAACGGGCATACTAAGCACGTGGTCGTAGGTTTGATATGATATTGGAGAGAGCTGAAATTTAAACCCGCCGTCGCTATCTTTGTAAATTTGCGCTTGGAGCTCTTCGTTTACGGGGATCAGCACCTGCGATATCCCGCCATTTTCGTCTCTTGAAATTTGATACGAGATGCCTTCTTTGATCTCGTCTAGGAACTCTTTATCCTCCGAGTCCAAATCATAATAAAGTTTTAGCGGGATGGAGTTTTTTTCTAAAAACGTCAAAAAGCTATCGCCCTTAGGCCAGCTAAGCTCCTGGACGGTAGATTGTATAGGCGCGGCGGCGAATAAATTTACCGCCAGCAGTAAAGCTAATGAAAATTTCTTCATAAAATCCCTTGATTTAAAAGCCGTATTTTACTCGAAAATTACTTACATTTTGCAAAACTAAGGCAGTTTCAGATATAATGAGCGCTAAAATTTCAAACTTTCAGGAGATAAATTTTGAAAAAATTTCTTTTATTTTTAGCGGCGGCTTGCCTTAGCTTTGCGGCCGAGTTTTCGATGAGAGAGTATAAAACCCCGCTAATAAGCGTAGATGAGGGCGTAGGCACGATCATAGACAACTCAGATATCGTCGTAGGTAGTAGCGGCGTCGTGATGCATAAATTTGAAGGCTCTCAAAGCTCAATCATCGCTCGCGCCGTCGTCACGCAAAAAGGCGGCGGCTTTGCAAAGGTACGATTCGAGGTATTTGACACGTTAGCGCAAAAAGCCCTGCCGATACCGGGAATTTTGCCTAAAAGCGGCGACGAGATCATCCTAAACTACCTCTACAACCGCTCGCTCATCGTCGTACCGAACAAAGAAATTTACGCCGAAGTAACGAACGCGTTTAAAGATATCACCTTTATCCACCCGGACATCGTGGGCTCGTACCTAAGCTACGAGTATAAGCCAAACCCTAGCCGCGACGATTTTCGTAAAATGTGCTCGCAAAGCGCTGCCGGGCTTATTTTCATCGCTATGAACAACGAAGCGCTTTTTGCCGACTGCCAGAGTTTTGAGCCGCTAAAACGCTTCCAAAGCGGCGCGGTCAAATACTACCAGCTGCCTTTCTACACTCGCGTCAAGGACATCGATACGGTATTTTGGAAATGGGGCTCGGAGCAGATCAGCGACTTTGACCGCCACTACAAAGCTCTTTTGAAAGAGAAATGATGCACGAAAAACACGCTAAATTTTTTGTAAATTTACTAGGCGCCGATAACGCCTACTTCGACGACGCGCACAGGATCGCCTACTGCTACGACGCGACTAGAAAGCGCCATTTGCCTGACGGCGTACTTTTTCCTAGAGACGAGCGCGACGTTAGCGAGATTTTAAAGTACTGCAACGAAAACGGAGTCAAAATCGTGCCTAGAGGTGCTGGCAGCGGCTTTACGGGCGGGGCGCTAGCGCACGAGGGCGGCGTGGTGCTTGCATTTGAAAAGCACATGAACAAAATCCTAGAAATCGACATGCAAAACATGGTCGCCGTCGTGCAACCGGGCTGTATAAATATAAATTTACAGCGCGAAGCCGAGAAGCTAGGCCTTTTCTACCCGCCAGATCCCGCTAGCCAGGAGTACTCGACGCTAGGCGGCAACGTGAGCGAAAACGCGGGCGGCATGCGCGCGGCAAAATACGGCATCACCAAAGACTACGTCATGGCGCTACGAGCCGTGCTGCCTAACGGCGAAGTGATCCGCGCGGGCAAACGCACGATAAAAGACGTCGCAGGATACAATATCGCAGGCATCCTCATCGCCAGCGAGGGCACTCTAGCGGTAATAACCGAGATCACGCTAAAACTCATCGCAAAGCCTAAATTTAGAAAAACGGCGATGGGAATTTTCCCTAGCGTAAACGCCGCGATGAACGCCGTTTATAAGACGATGGCAGCAGGCGTGACGCCGGTGGCGATGGAGTTTTTAGACGCGCTTTGCGTGCGCGCGGTCGAGACTAAATTTAACAAAGGCCTACCGCAAGATGCGGGCGCCTTGCTCATCACCGACGTAGACGGCGACGTTTTAGACGGCCTAGAGCAGGATCTAGCCACGATAGAGCGAGTGTTTAGAGAAAACGGCGCTAGCGAATTTAGACGCGCCAAAGACGAGAGCGAGCGAAACGACATCTGGTTTGCCAGGCGTAACTGCTCGCAGGCGATAAATATCTACGGAAATTTAAAGCTAAACGAGGACATCACCGTGCCGCGCTCAAAGCTACCCGAGCTGCTTGAGCGTATCGGCGGCGTCGCGGAAAGATACGGCGTGCAGGTGCCGTGCTTTGGTCACACCGGCGATGGCAACGTACACACCAACGTCATGGTCGTGGACAAAGCCGATCCCGCACAGGTAGAAAGCGGTCACAAGGCGATCGAGGAAATTTTTAAGATCGCGGTGGAGCTTGGCGGTACGCTCAGCGGCGAGCACGGCATAGGCATCAGCAAGGCCGAGTTTATGCCGCTTGCCTTTACGGACGCCGAGATGGAGCTTTTTAGAAGTATCAAAAAGGCGTTTGACCCGAATAATATCCTAAACCCGTTTAAAATGGGGCTGTAAATTTGGCGCAAGGCGTAGCTGATTTTGCCGTATTTATGATCTACGTTGCGGTAGGCGTCGGTGCCCTTGCCCCGCTTTTTATAAAAAACAAATCATACAAAACCGTCGATCGCGGTGCCTTGCTTATCACCCCCAGTCCGTTTTTAAAACTACCGATATTTATAATATGCCTAGGCTTTGGCGTTATGGGACTATTTGACGATGAGCCGCACCTAAAAAAATACAAAAACAAACCCGTGCCATGCTTTTATTACGGCGATATAATTTGCTCACAGGAAGCCAAAGCGCAAGGCATATACGCAAGATGCTTTAAAAAAGGCGATCCTGGATGCATTGACGGATATCTACAAAGAAACAAATTTCAAATAACGCTTGGTAACGTCGTAGCCGTTTGCTTCATATTTTTGGCATTTATAACGCTGATACAAAAAGGCATCAGGATAGAAAAAGACGGTATCTCAAAAGAGTGGGAGGTTTTGCCGTTTAGATACGCCGAAAAGATAAAATTTGACGAGATGACTTACGGTATAGCCTTTGTAAGGGGCGTAAAAATTATCAAAATAAGAGGCGAAAATAGCAAAAGAGGTTTTGGTGCAGGATTTTTGTATTCGCGAAAAGACGTAGATTTTTTAGAAACTTTGATATTTAAAAAACTAGTCGAAATCTCGGAAGCCAAAGACGCCG
>NZ_CALIII010000143.1 GCF_938018145.1 uncultured Campylobacter sp. | reverse complement strand
GTGCGAGCCTATAAAAGGGTCGAGATCTAGATCTGACGATACGTGTTCTACGCCGCTCAGACGTCCGAGCGCGGAGCCGAACTGATCGTAAATGAGCCCGTCAAGCTCGGGAGTCAGCCACTCCGAGGTGATAGGTTGCACTTCGCCGTCGCCGTAGTTTGTTTGGTAAAATTCTTTTACCGTTTTTTCCATTAGCGAGGCTTTCGTCGTTTGAGCGCTTAGATTTGCGCCGCCAATACCGCAAAAAACTACAGCCAAAAGGCAAATTTTAGACACATTTTTCATGGCTTTCCTTTAAATTTAGGTGTTTGGTGATTTTAGCACTATTTGGGTTAAAATTCGAGAAGTTTAAGATATGCAAGTAACGGCGGTCTGCTTTGGCGCATTTGTCGGTTAAATTTAAGCAAAGCAGCGTTGATAAAATTTAGAGTTCAAATTTGACGTCAAGCTAAAATCGGGCCAAATTTAACACCAAATTTGCGTTAGCCGAGCCGTCAAATTTACTCGGACGGCTCGTTAAATTTAGCAGAGATTACTCCGCGGTGCTGTTTATGTAGCTGTTTTCGGAGATCTGCGTCCAGACCCTAGCCTTTTTCATAAAGGCTTTTTGCGAGTCTAAAATTTCCTTAAACGTCGCGTCCTTTGCCGAAAGCTCGTCTAGGATCTCGTCCGTGGCTTTGCGTAGTGCGGCGATGATCTCGGGCGGAAACGAGGCAATTTTCACGTCCGGATGCTCGCTTTTGATTTTATCAAGAACCAGCGAGTTTTGATAGACCGCCGACTCGTAGACATCGGCCGCTACGGCCTTGGTCGCAGTCTCTACGATGGCTTGAAGGTCGGCGGGTAGCTTGTCCCAGAGCTTTTTGTTGATGTAAAATTCATTTTCGCTCGCAGGCTCCTGCCAGCCGGTGTAGTAAAATTTAGCCACCTTTTGAAAGCCGAAATTTATATCGATCGCGGGGCAGACCCACTCGACGGCGTCGATCGTGTTCATCTCCATCGCCATGTATAGCTCGCCGATCGGGATCGTGTTGATGTTTACGCCTAGCTTTGCCATTATCTCGCCGCCAAGCCCGGTCATGCGTAGTTTTAGTCCCTTTAGATCGTCCGCGCTTTTGATCTCTTTTTTAAACCAGCCGCCCATTTGCATGCCGAAATTTCCGCCGTGAAATGTCACGATGCCGTACTCGTTAAAGACCTTTTGCGCTAGCTCCTTGCCTCCGCCGTATGCGTACCAGGCGTCTTGCTCGGCCTTGTTCATGCCAAAAGGCACGGTCGTAAAGAGCATGAGTTTAGCGTCCTTGCCCTTATAAAAGTAGCTAGCGGTGAAAGCCGCGTCGTACTGGGCGCTTTTGACCATATCAAGCAGCGCAAACGCCGCCTTGTGCTTGGACGGATAGTCGACGCGAACCTCGATACGGCCGTCGCTCATCTTTTCCACGAGCTCTTTAAATTTCTTCGGAGCGTCGCCTAGTACGGGCACGTTGCTCTCGTACGTGGAGGCGAGCTTGATCTTGTATTTTTCCGCTGCCTGCGCGCTGATCATCATCGCCGCGCATAGAGCTAGAGCTGAAAATAGTTTCATTTTTTCTCCTTTTGGTTTTAAATTTACCGATTATAGAGTTTTGTATTATATTTTTTGATTAATTTTAAAATTTAAGCTATAAAATTTTACGATATATGAGTAAAAACGTAAATAAATTTATAAAATGTTACGAAAATTAAATTTTATGTTGCACTGATCGGGGCGGTTGAAATTTGCAGAATAAATTCGGCGTAGTATTGCGGGCGTTAAATTTGAGCGGGTTTTGCAGTCAAATTTAATAATACCCAAGGCACATCGTCTCGGTTAGCTTTATGCGCTTTTCAAG
>NZ_CALIII010000142.1 GCF_938018145.1 uncultured Campylobacter sp. | reverse complement strand
ATCTTGCGTTACTTCTTTCATTTTTGCCTTGTAGTAAGCGGGAATTAATCCCGCGGTAGTAGTCTTTGGGGTTAGCTTTTTAAAGCTTCGTTCCTCTCGATAAAAAAGCGGTCGTTGTCGTTTGCATACGCCATAACCGCGCCTATCTCGCTATACACGCCGTCCATTTGGATTTGTATCTTATTAAGTATTCGTACGATTTCGCTATCTTTGACATTTTGCTTTTGCTTAAGTTCTTGCGTGCGCTTAAAGTAAAAATCTCGCTCGGCTTTGACATTATGTAGCTGCGCTCTCAGGTTTTCCTCTTTTTGCTCGTAGCGCTCTATAACCTCCGCGTCGTAAATCTTGCCGCGTTTGGCTAGTTCGGATTTAAGCTTTACGATCACGGCGTTACGCTGAGATATTTGGGATTTGTAGCCGTTGATTTGGTTTTGACGGTCTTTAGCGTCCTTGATAGCGCAAGCTTCTAGGGAATTTACCTTATCGGCTAGGGCTAGGTTTCGCGCTCTAGTTTGGGCGTATTCCTGTGCTTGCTTTAAGATTATTTTTTCAAGCTCTCTTTCAGCCCAAATCCTAAACGCCTTTGACTCGTTCGAGCGGATAAACATACCCAGCTTGATAATGCCGCGGAGCGTCCATTTGATGACGGGGCGATTGCGGTCGTTTTTAGCTACGACGAAATGAATGCCCTCGACTATTTCGTCCGCGTGCTCGCGCTTATGGTCTCTGATTGTCTTTTCGCTCACGCCGTAACGTTCTGCCACGTATTCAGAAGTAAAGGTTTGAAAATTTAGAATTTCAACTTGTGCTGGCTCTGTTTGGAATAATGACTGCATTTAATCCCCTTTGTTTGGATTTAAAATATTTATGCGGGAATTATATCAGTTTATAAAACAGAAGTCAAGAGTTTTTGTTGTGGATTAAAACAAAAAAAGCAAAAAGGTGTTTTGAATTAAGATTTTTAATAGCTGGAAATCCCAGCCATTAAACAATCATCGATTTTAAGGCATTTTGTAAGATTTTATAATTTTCAAGCTCTTTTTCAAGCTCGTAAATTTTTAAAACCATTTCGCACGCCTTTTCGACTTGCAGCGTTATTTTGCCAAGCGATAGCGCGGATCGCAAGCCGCCCTCGCTCATTCCTATCTTCTCCGCCAGCTCGCGTTGCGTGATATTTAATTCTTTACAGACTTGTTTTACGATGTTTTCCTCTGCGGTCATTTGCTTTCCTTGTCAAAATCAAATCGTAGCTGATAGTTTTTAGAATACGATTTGTTAAAAAGATAGATAAAATCGTCCCAATCGTCAGCTACTTTCATAAGCGTAATAACGGATATTAGGTGCTTATCAAGGTGCGGTATGCCCGTGTCTAGCGTTAAGCTCTGATGAAATTTATATAAGTTGTTTCCGCTTTCGCTTTTGGGTGTTTTATTTCTAAGCTCCTCAAGCACGCCCTCGGGGAGCTGCTTGTACACTATTTCGTTTGTTATCTTGCCTACGATTTGCGGCATTTTGTGGTGAGTTTGAAACTCGCCCCACTCTTTGAGCCTAAAAATTTGCTCGTAAAACTCGTCGGGGAAACGCTTCGTCCATTCTAAAAACTCGGCGGAGATGTATTTAGAAAGTATCTTTTGAAGTTCGTCTTCTTCGCGCTCTTTTTGATAGCCCGTTATTTCATCAACGAGGGCGACGATACCGACTTTGGCAAATGCAGACATAATATGGAGCAGTCTTTTTGCTATCGCGCTTTGATTTTCGTTTAAAATACCCCTATTGTCCGCCATAACGTAAGCTTTGCAAACATCAACGAATAGCTCGGCTTCAAACGGGATAAACGCCGGTCCGACGACACCCGAAATTTTACCCAAACTTTGCGTATCAGCCCCTAAAATCCATATTTTTAGATGGTCCGATAAAAAAGGCTGTATCCAAGCGGCTTTTAAATTTCTAAGCAATGCGCCGCTACCTCCGCCTCTTAAATCCATAGCCCGAGCCGTCCCGCGCAGAGATAAAAGACGACGCTTATCGTCGGTGACGTAGCACTCTATCGTGATGTCGCCCGCGATTTTCCAGTCGCCCTTGTGAGTTACTTTGGCGTTTTTTGGCTCTTTACACGTGGCTTTGATTAGATTTTCACCGGTCATTTTTTTACCCTTTTATTACCGCTCTTACAATATTTTTTATTGTCTCATCATCTGCTAATTTTATTGCGCTCATAAGCTTGTCTCCAACGTCGGAGCGTAGGCAATCGACTGCGCGTTTTGATAACTTTACCCCAACAAAAGTGTTTGTGTCGGTAACATAGCCCTCAAAATCAATAACCCCATATTCGCGCAAAGCCCCCACAGTATCCCATACAAATTTATTATCTCCGCCCTGTGCGATTTTACTTAGTTCAATTCTTGCAGGAGCGGGGAAGCTTTCGAGCAATAATGCTAAAATCTTGCCGCTGTAAATATCAAATTTATCAATATTTTCCATTTTTTACCCTTTTCTAAAATCCCAAATTCTACAAAAACCTAAATTTAAAAGCCCTTACGGTTTGCCGACCCGCTTGATTATAGTGCGCAGTTTGGTGTCTTTCGTAGTCATCGCCGTGGCTTCTAGCCCCTTTTGCGCCAATTCCTTAATTTCTAGCAAACGCTCTATCACGCTAGGCGGCAACGGCTCTTTTTTGCGTCGCTTCTTTTGCGTAGGTTCTTGCGCGGGCTTCCTAGGCGGCAAGCTTGCCCAATACTTGTCAAGCTTTCGCCCGTAGTATTCTAGGGCTTCTTGCTCGCTTAGCCTGACGTGTGCCGGTAGCGGGCCGCTAACCCAAACGCCGTTTTGCATTCGCATTGTCGATTTTTGAAACATTACCGCTTCGCCGTAAGTCATTTCCGCCCCCTAAAACGGTATCGTTTCGTCGTTATCGTATTTGTCGGCGTCCACGTCTATTTCCGGCGCGTCGTAGTCTGCGGCGTAGTCTTTCGGCGGTTGTTGCGGTTTCTTTGGCGCTCCTTGCTGCGAACGTTGATTTGGATACCCGCCTTGACTATTGCCCGCTCGCTGCCCATCGCCTAGCATTTCCATATTCTCGACGGCTACCGTGTGCTTGCTTCTGTTTTGCCCGTTATTGTCCGTCCATTGGTCGAATTTTAAGCGGCCTTCGACTAAAAGCTTTGAACCTTTACTAAGGTATTGATTTGCTATTTCCGCTTGCTTACCGAAAAACGTTATGTCTATAAAGCACGTTTCTTCGCGCTTCTCCCCGTTTACGCTAAATTTGCGAGTTACGGCAATGCCGGAGCTACCTATCGCCGCACCGTTTTGGGTGTAGCGCAAATCAATATCTTTTGTCAAATTTCCGACTAAAACTATTCTATTAAACACCTTAGCCCCTTAAATCTTCCATCAGCGCGTCAATACTGTTTGGATCTGCTAAATACGCCTTAGCTTCATCAGGCGACACTCTTTCCAAAAGCTTTTCAGCCTCGGCTTCGCTCACGCCTCTGTTCATTAGCTCGCTTTGCAATGCGTCAAGCGGCAGCACATCCTCATTTACGTCGATTTCTACTTCAACGGGCGCGGCTTCGATGTATTCGGCTTCGTCAACTGTCAAATTTTGTTTGACGGTTGAGCTGTTCGGTTTTTCCGAACTGTTCAAAAGCTCGTTTAAATTTTGAGTTTTAGGAGTTTGCGGTTTTGATTGCTCGGCTCTTATCGGCTCGTCCTCTAAACTCAACGCTTCGGCTAGGCTATCGTTTATCGGCAGGCGCGAAGCAACGTATTTTATGGCTTTGGCTTTATACATCTCCTCTGCCCATTCGAGCCAAATGTGAGCTAGTTTGTCTTGGCTTTTTTGATTTTGGCTTTTTAGGCGTAGTTTTTCAAGCTTTTTCTTGCTGACGAACTCGCTAAACTCCGCGCCTTGCTTATCTACCGCGAATACCAAAACGCCCCTTAGGTTATCAAACACCCATTCGCCGTCCGTTTCGTCGCGCTCGTCGTAGCTAGGAGTAAAATTTATCTCGTCTTTTATGCCTGCGAAATTTATCTCGAATTTATCGCAGCTATACACGGCGATAGCCCTAAATTTCCAGCCGTTGCGGTAGCCTAGGCTAATAAGCCCTTTGTAGCCTATTTGAAGTTGCGCTACACCCCCGTAAGGCACGACGTAGGCTTGACCGAAAAGCTTATTCGGATGCAGGCCGATCTGGACTATTTGCATTGCCGTATTTACTATACTTTCGACGTTGCAGCCTCTTAGGTCTTTGTCGTTAGCGATATTTACGATAGCGGAGGCAAAGATCGAAGCCTTAGCCTTATCTCCGCCTAATATCGTTTGGATTTGGCTCATTTTTAAGCCTACCAAATCCCTTGCGTTTTGCTCCCTAGTTTGTAGTTGGTTCATCTTTTTATCCTTTCAAATTTAAGCTGCAGTTATGTAATTTTCTTTGCGGTATTCGTAGCTGTGCGCCTCATCTTTGGCGATGTCGGAGTAGATAAGCTCCATATCCTCCTCGCCGTATTCTTTTTCGGCGGCGATGTAGTCCATATACCGCGTTAAAAGCTCTTGGTATTTGCTGCGGCCTTTTTCTAGCAATTCCTCGCTTGCTCGCACTAAAAACGGGATGTGCGGCGCAGATTTAGGCACGCAAAGCCAGCCCGTGTATTTGAGTGAAGTTTTATACCCGCACAAATTTAAAACATCGGTATAGTAAGCTAGCGATAAGTCGTAATTATACGGCTCGACCAGCTTCTCAAACTCGTCTTTGTTATTAGCTTTCGTGCTTTTTAGATCGTAAAGCAGCCCCATTTTGCGGATGTAAATATCAGGGCGCACTTGCATAAGCAAATCTGCGTCTTTGTGGTGGTGGAAAAAGCTCACTTCCTTTTCGGCGTATCGCAAAAACGGCACGAACCTATTTACAAACGCTGCTAGCTTTTGATACTGTTCTAGCATGTCTTTGCCGACTACTATCTTGTCCGGATTGGCTTCTCGTAGCGCCTCAGCCTTTTTTGTGTCAAGCCCAACAGTAGGGCTTTCGATGTAGGTTTTTTCGATATTTTCAGGCGTCAAAATGCAGTCGTGGCAAAGTGTGCCCTCGTCGAAACAAGGCTTCCAAAAGTCGAATTCATGCCTAAATTTAAAGGCTCTCACGCTTTTTCTTATCAAATCGAAACGGGTTGAGCTTAGCCCGCCCGCCTCGTGATAGTCTTTGTTTGACAGCCCTTTTATCATTGTGTTTAGGGGGTATTTAAAGTTCATCTCTGCCCCCTAAATGATTTTACAAAGGCGATAAAATCGCCGACGGTTAGATGTTTGTCTGTTTCGTCGCCTCTCTTGAATAGAGAGGCATAAAATTTAAATGTTTGCATACTCATCTTTTATCCTTTTAGTAGCTCGGGGTTTTCGTAAATATTGCCGATAGCTTCTAAATATCGCGCATTGGACTCAAAGATGTCAAATACCTGCCCGGCGCTGTAGAGCTTATAGCCTGCGGTCGCCTTTAGATATACTACTTGCCCAATCGCCCCGTTGCTTTTTTTAACGACGTCTCCCACAGCTATCTCTACGCCGTTTTTATCCTTTAGTCCCGTGTATTGCATGAGCTCGACTTTGCGAAAAGAGACCTCGAAGCTTGTTTGCTCTTTTTCACTCCAAAGCGTAACTATTTCGCTTGCAAGATTTAGATCCATTACTTCATATATTCCCCTCGAAAATTTTTCATATCCTAACGTTATCCCGTTTGGCAATCTTTGGTTGGAGCGCAAAAATGCCCTAAATTTGATTTCTACCATATCGCTATCCTTTCATATTCATCTGTAATTACTCGAAACGGCTCTAAAATTTGAGCCGTCGTAGCCTCTATCCTAGCCCTGCGCTCCTCTTTGATCTTGCGTCTATCCGCTAGCAGTTCCTTCAGCATTTCGCCGACTTGCTCGTTCGGATATTCGCTCAAATACTCGCGAATACACAAAACTACGTCCGTGTCGTCCTCGTATTCAAAGAGGCTATCAAGCCCGCCGTAAATATCGTCCTCGTCTGTTCGCTCGCAAATCTCTTGCATATACTCTTTTATTTTTGCTTCGGCTTTTGCTTGTGTCATTTTTTATCCTTTCAAATTTAAAAACCTGATATTTTTTATCAATCTTTTCGAGTTGTTTCCTTTTTGGAAATAACTCAATAGCCGCCTAAATAACCTAAATAGCCACACGGCTTATCCTTTCTAGGGCTAGAGATGACTAGCCCATTGTTGAAGTATCCTAAAGCAAACCCCGCAAAGATGAATATTAGTATTTGCAAAACCTATCAATCTTAAGGAGGCTGCGGGGCTTGATTTAGGATACGGCGGCGGGCGAGTTGCCCCGCCATTAATTTATGCTCGCCTTAAAGGCCTTAACGCCCTCGCACTTTTGGCTAATCTTTGACACTATCTCTCCAAGCACTTCGCGCCTTGAAGCCTCGGCCGTATAGCACACTAGTTTTAGCCCGAATTTCTCCTCGTCGATACTCACGAAAAGCTCGCACTCGAATTTGCCCCTGATCTCCGTATCGGCCTCGTAAACCGGTAGCGTGAAAGTGATGTTTTTTGGCATCTGGATAGTCTCTTTTGCGCCCGATTTGATTTCGACGTCTAGGCTGATTTTTGAGCTCGCGTTTTTTTGCACGCTGTCAAATTTCTTGACCGCTTGCAGGCTCTCTGCCAGCTCGATTACGTCCATATTGTCGTTTGGCTTGCCGTCTATGGCGGTAATGTACGCAAATAGGCTTTTAAGCAAAAATACGAAGTCGCGCTGACCTAGATTTTTACCTACGCTTTGGTTAAAGGCTTCGTAAAACGGAGTAAAGCCCAATCCTAAATTTATGCGTTTTTCGCAAAACTCGGCTTTATCTTTAGAGTTAAAATCTACAACGCACTTTATGCTCTTGTCGTCGAAAAATAGCTTCGAGGTCGGCTCTTTGTACTCATTGACGAGATCAACGAAGCTATCTACGTCAAGAGCGTCTACGGTATATTTGTTGCGAAGCGGCTCTTTTAGCAAAACCTCGGATATTTCGTAGTCTTGGTGTCTTAGTATGGCCCTTTTGTCCTCGTCTAGCATAACGCTAGGCACTACGTATTTACTCTTTTCTTCTTGCATTTTCTGTCCTTTTTAAAATTTACATACTCATTACGAGTTGGTTAGGCGCATTGCGCACCGGCAGTAGGTCGTTTGATACATAAAATCTCGTCCTGATAGGCTCTTTCGGTAAATTTACGCCGGTAGTGCCGAAAACTATGATCTCGCCCTCTGAGTTAGTGTCGGGTTTGATATTTAGCTTTATGCTCACGCTAGCGGCTTTGCCCGTAGCTTTTACGGCGCTGATGGCTTCTTTTAGGTTATTGGCGGTTTGGCTTAGCAGCATACCCGCTCCTAGACTTCTTAGGCATTCAACTAGGACGTCTACATCTTTACTTACGATTTGCGGTTCCATTTTTGTCTCCTTGTGTTGTTTGGTTAGAGCTTTCGCTCGACTCGGGTTATTGGTTTGGTGGCAGGACGGGTCGGAGTCGAACCGACATCTTACGGATTTGGAATCCGCAGCTTTACCGATTAAGCTACCGCCATATAAAAAAAGGAAAGTCAGCGTTTTACTTAAACTATGACTGCCCCCGAATGTGGGAGCCGTCAAGCCGGTTTGACGGCAATCTCTGCCTTTTACTCATCAACGGCGTTAGCCTACGAAACCTTTTGTGGTGGCGGACGGCAGGATTCGAACCTGCATTCCAAAAGCTCGTTTTCCGGACGTCCAAGAGTTTTCCGATTAACATACGTCCGCCATAAATAAATTTAACAAAACGTAAAGCGATATAAATTTAGAATTTGCCGGGTTGCCGATTTTAAAGGATATGATATGAATACTCTTATAATTTCTTATGATTTAAGAAGAGCGGGGCAAGATTACGAAACGCTCTATAAAAGGATTAAAGAGCTAGGCAATTGGTGGCATTGCCTAGACAGCACTTGGATCGTTAAAAGCAATTATTCGGCAGAAAAGGCGCGGAATATCTTGCTTGAAGCAATCGACAATAACGACTTGCTCGTCGTTATTCAAACTGGATCGGTTGATGCGGCTTGGTTTGGGCTAAACAAAAAATGCTCTGATTGGTTAAAAGCCAATTTGTAATTGTCGCTAGTTCCGGATACTTTAGTATCTTGTTCTAGCGTAAAAGGCAACCCGTTTATCTTTATCGTAGTTCCTTTTTTGATGATGAATTCTTGCATGCTGCTTCCTTTTAGATAAATTCATATCACTTTACGTTAAAAAGTTTTGCGTGGATTTTTCAAGCTCTGATATACACGCGCGATCAGGGCTGATCTGGCTAGGGCAATATCGCTTCCCTAGTGCGCTACCCGTAGCTTTAGGTTACGTAACCTCGGCGTGGGTCGCCTATCCTTGTTTGGGTAATAGAAGTGTATCATTACAACACTTAAGAGATACTTAAATAAGAGTATAAAAAAAACACTTTTAAAAATATTTTTTATGGTATAATCTTGTAAATCACTTTAAAGGGCATAAATGCGGATATGTGTATTATTCTTTATTGTTATGTCTATTGTATTTGCTGGCGAAAAGATAAGCGATCAAGACGGTAGATACGAATATTCACAACTTGGGGACGCTCGGAAAGACCAGTTTATGGTTGATACTCAAACTGGAAAAACTTGGGTAACATACTATACAGACGACAATATCGCGATACTTGTTCCAGTCTATTATTATGGTGGGGGGCTAAAGCCGGATGCCGCGGGCGTAAAAGAGACCAATGGCAGATATAAGATGGGGCAGATCTCGCAAGCCAGAGCAGACCAGTTTATGCTAGATACAAAAACAGGCAGAATGTGGAATGTCGTAGAGGATAAGAATGAAAACTATACATTACGACCAGTTTTTTATAAGGACGGCGGCTTTTTGCCAAATTAGCGCCTTCTCCACTCCCACGGCGGGATAGGCTCTTTATCTCGCCACAAGCCCAGTTTTTGGCTTTTCGCTTGGCTTTCTTGCGGGGTGTATTTCTTTGAAAACTTGCGATACGCCCACGCGTAGCCGTTTTCTACCATTTGGGCGTTTATGTCTGCACCATTGAGATAGATCGTGCCGATCGTGCGCTTGTATCTATCTTTGCCGCTTTCCTCGACTTCTACGACTTCGCCAGCTATCAAATTTGCCAAAAACTGCTTAGACTTCTTGCCGTATGGCTGCTTGAGTTCGGGCGCGTCAATGCCGAATAGTCTTACTTTGATTTGCTGTTTGCCTTGCAATACCGTGATCGTATCGCCATCGTGGGCAGAGATGACTTTGCCGGAGAGGGCGAAGAGAGGAGAGGCTATCACGAGGATAGCCAAGAATTTAAACATACGGGTAAATATAATCTTGCGAAATAACCCCTAGAGCCTTAAGCCTAACAATCATTGCCTGCCTTGATACTTCAAAAATAGAAGCTAGGCCATCGATATACTTATCTATTGTAGGCTTTTCGCTGCTTTTATGTATATCATCAACGCCTTTGCCTATGGCAAATATCGGCATAAGCAAGTTGGCTGCAAATTGGTTAGCCCTTGTTTCTCGCGGTCCTTTATTCCCATTTCTATAATGCTCTTTAAAGTCGCCGTTGGTGCTATCTTTATATTTTTCTATATTGGGCAAAATGTCATAAACTAAGTGCCCCAATTCGTGGGCTAGCGTAAATTTTTGTCTATTTTCGGGGCGGAGAGGATTTATCCAAATAACAGGCTCGCCTTTTTCAAGGTATATATGCCCATCTTTTATATCCCTTACCTTTCCCCAATCTAGCGTTTTTACAACTTTTACACCCATAAGGCCAGCAATCTCAAAAGGGTCAAACGGAGCTTGGGTTATATTAAGCTTGGCTAAAATGTCTTTTGAGCGCATATTAGCAAAATCACTTAGTGCCATTTTCTCCTCCTTCCAAATTTGCTTCATCATCTATTGTAATATCAATATCCTTTAATATTTCTTTATCTTTACAGTCTTGCCCCTCGAAAATATCACCCCTGGAATGGGTATTCTTAAAATCATCCTCTCTTCCTATGTCCTTGTTGCGCTCGTAACTAGCTATGACGACAACCATATCGCCCACTGATATATCAAGCTGTCTCTTAAACTCATCTAACTCAATAATTCTTTTTAGGATTTCATCGTTTTCAAGTATTCTTTCTACCAATTTGTTTCTTATAGAGCTATCTTGGGATATTTTTACTAGAACCTTCTCGATAGATTCTTTAATAGCTTGCTTATTCTTTCTATTGTAATAAATAGATATTCCTATGGTAATTGCGGCCAAACAGACGCCACCTAAAACCAAAAAGGTGTTTGCGTTGCTAATCGTCAAATTTGCAGAATTTAACGTCCTGTCGGCTACTGACAATAAAAAATCTATATTAGCTTCGTTCAATATTGCCCCTTTCTAAAACCTCTTTGAATTTATGGAGTAGCTACCGACTAGGCGCCTATTTGATGCCGTAGTCGTTAAATGTAAGCCCCTTATAGACCTCATAATGTATCTTGCCGCAAACCTTGCCTAGTATCTCCCAATCGTCGTAGCCCTCTTTGTGCGGGTATATGTCGCCATATTTCGGGTTTAGGCTAATAAGTTTAACTTTGCCGTATGGTAAAAACTCGACCCTTTTTACATATACGATCTCGCCGATCCTAACAATGTAAATGCCAGCTATCTTAATAAACTCGTAGCGGTGGTTTACCATATCGACGATAACCCAATCGCTCTCCTCGTATTCTGGAGACATACTATCGCCCACTACCTCAAAAACTTTTAAATTTGCAGGGTTTAGCCCCTTTATAAAACTTTTGTCTACCGCGACCTTGCGCTCCTCGCTACTAAGCATCTCTAAATCAAACACTCCCTCGCTACCGGCACCGACGCGCATTTCTGATTTTGATAAAAACACGATATTGTCGAGCGATAAGTCTTTAAGCGCGTCCGATCCGCCGATTATTAATTCGTCAAGGCTTGTATCGAAAAGCTCGGCAAGGGCTCTTAAGGTTTTAATTTCGGGGTTATTCCTTGTTTTTTCGTCTTTTCTAAACCAATTTTTTACCCCGTCCAAAGTATAGTTTATCCCCTGATCGGCAAGAAAAAATACTATATCGCTTTGATTTATCCCTTTTTCTCGCATAATCTCTTTTGCGCGCTTAAAATCAAACATCTTAGCCATTTTTTACCTCCCCAAATAGGTGTTTTTATTGTGCACTATTATACCAAATTTTAAAACTTAGTTAATGTTT
Organism: uncultured Campylobacter sp.; assembly: GCF_938018145.1. Lineage (GTDB taxonomy): Bacteria > Campylobacterota > Campylobacteria > Campylobacterales > Campylobacteraceae > Campylobacter_A. Next base: position 3,548 of record NZ_CALIII010000142.1, on the reverse strand, counting down.
CTACACAACACTAATTAAACTACTCTTAAGGGTTTTAATACTACACTTACATCATGAATTACAAAACACTAAAAAACATTTTATTGCAATATCTGAAAATTGATAGGGTAAAGCGTTTGCTAGCAAAAGGCAACAAGGGCAAACATAAACCATCGGGCACGCTAATGATAGTTTTAGAAAAAAACCACGACATCCCCGCCGTCGCTTGGGAAAATATCCGCGCTTGGCTATCCGAGCAAGAAGCCAAACAGCTCAAAAAGGCTAAAAAGGAGAATAAATGAACGAAGATCAAAAAATAGACTACGAAGTGCAGGCTAAGCGTTTCGATAAGGCTTTTAGAAAAATAAGCAAAAAGCTAAGAAAATTTGAGCGAGACGACCAAACTAAGATGATAAAGCTCATTGCAGCTAGGTTTAACTACGACGAGCGACTAAGATACGATGAGCTCAAGCTTGCTTCGTTATTTCATCAAAAATAACGTTGTAAATGCTCGCGGCTTCTTTTGCAATATCGGTTTTGGCTACGTCTTTGTATCTAGCCTCGCCGTATTCCGAGTTATATTCGGTGTCGGTATGCGTTTTTAACCCGGCCGCACCGATCACGATTTTGGTTAGCTCTAATGCTATTTCTTTGTCCGTCATTTAAGTCCTTTGTTTGAATTTCTTAGCTTGGTCGCTTGGAATTTTACTAAGGGCTTAAATGAAAGTCAAATAATAAGCCTTGTATTCATTGTAATGGCTCCTTGTGTTGAATTTTTGTGAGGACTTCTATTTTAGCACAAGGGGCTTTTAGAGTGAATAAACCTAAAGAGGTAAAAAATGATCGCTGAAACTTCATTAAAAGCATATCGTGCCATAAAGCCGTTTCTAAACGGCAAACGGGCGCAGGTATATGAATGCTTTAAATTGCATCCAAACGGCGCGACACGGCAAGAAATAGCGCGCTGGTATAAGTTTAAAGAATGCGGCGTATGCGGTCGCGTCAATGAGCTAGTAGCGCAAGGCTATTTAGCAGTCATCGGCACCAAAAAAGACGCCGTTACAGGTCATAGCGCGGAAATTTTAAAAGCCGTCGAGAGGATAGCGTAATGCCGGATATTGAATTTGTTGTCGCGTCATTTGCGATCGGCGTACTGCTGTTTGAGCTGATTAATTACTTCAAATTTAGGCTGTGACGATGAAACTCTTAGCACTCTTGATTTGGATAATTTTGAGCTTTTTGGCGGTTTGCCTTTTTGTGTCGGTCGCGTTTGCGTGGCTGACGGTTGAGAAATTTAAGGAGTATGAAGAATGAAAAATTTAACCAAAGAACGCGTTAATACGTGGGTATTCGATAAAAAGTTGAGCGTCGAGGACTTGCGACTGCTTTTGTACCTAGCTGGCGACCCGGCTGACGACGTTGCTAATCTTGCAAAGCTTTTTGGTATAGCAAATTCTACTGCGTATAAACGACTAGGCAAGCTTAAAAAGCTCGGCTACATTGAAAAAATTAAGGGCGTATTTCAAATTTCGGGAGGTGAGCTGTGAATAAAAAACTATTTTGGATAAAACTTAAAAAGGATTTTTTCGATGATCCTAAAATTTTAAAAATAAGAAGCGTAGCCGGCGGGGATACTTACACCTGCATCTATCTTAAGCTTTTATTGAAAAGCCTAGACGATGACGGCGTTATATTTTTTGACGGCATAGAGCCGACGATAGAAGCCGAGATCGCACTAAAAATAAGGGAGCAAGAAATAAACGTCAAGGCCGCTATGGCTATTTTTGAGAGCTTGGGGCTGTTGCAAAAGGGCGAAGACGACGACGTAAGACTCCCCGAAGCGGTAAGCCTAAGCGGCGGGGAATGCGACAGCGCAAAGAGAGTTAGGGAGTTTAGAGCCAAACAGAAAGAGGCTAAAGCGTTACATTGTAACAGCACGGTAACAACCGGTAACAAAAACGTAACCCTAGAGAAAGAGATAGAGTTAGAGAAAGAGATAGAGCAAGAAGAAGCTAACGCTTCTACGCACGTGCGCACGCGTGAAGAGCCTGACCCCTTGCCTAAGCGATTTAAAAAACCGACCCTAAAAGAGCTTGAAACCTACAAACAAGAGGCAAATTTAAATCTCGTCGATTGTTCTGCGTTTTACGACTTCTACGAAAGCAAAGGTTGGGCGGTGGGTAAGGCGCCGATGAAAGACTGGCGAGCGTCTATGCGCAATTGGCAAAGGTCCGAGGCGGAGCGAATAACTAAAAGAGGATCACCGCCTACCACGAGGGCAAAAGGGCAGGAAACGGCAGATGCAGATTACGACGATTTAGCGCGTTTTGGCTTTAGAAGCAACGACGCGATAGAGTGCGAAATACTAGAACTAGGAGCAGATTATGGCGATAGATAGGGTCGAGCTGATAATGCAAGCGGTGGAGTGCAATAAAGTCCAAGCGATGATTTACGAGGATGAGATCAAAGACATCCCCGATAGCCGGCTTATGGATTTTTTCAAATTTAGGCTGCAATTTTTGGATCGGTACGTAAGCAAAGAGTTAGCGATGAAAAAAGCCATAACCGCGTATAAGACTATCCTTGCAAAAGAGGCGATAAAGCAGGGCAAGTACGCCTTTGATAGCCTTGAGACGATGATCGATTTTATCAGGCAAGCCTACAAAGGGCAGGAGTTTTGCTACGGGGTGCCGCCGTTTTACGACGTGGTCCGGCTAGCTATCGACGAGGACGGCGACATAATAAATAAATTTTCCGTGAATAGCTACGGCAAATATCCTAAGCTAAGCGGCGAGGACACGCAGGCAGTGTTTGAATGGCTATTCAATCATCAATACCGCATAGGCGAGGTTAAATTTATCAGCGTAGAGAACTCGACCAGATACCAAGCTAAAAAGCAAGAAATAGAACTACGCGAAAAAGGGCAAGATCAAATCATCGACAAGATAAACAAAGACCCGGACGCGCCGCTACCTATCGACCCTAAAGTCGGGGCGATGCTGGCGATAAGGACTGCGGTATGAAACTAGAATTTAGACCGGATGACCAAAAGAACTTTTACGACGTGCTTTTAGTAGATTTTGAAAGCGGCGAAGTCGTAATACTCGTCGCAGGCGGCAGGGAGTGCAAGAGGCTAACCGAGGGCGAGCTAAGAATAAAAGGCGAGCAAGGGAGTTTGTTTTGATAGAGCTAAATAAAATTTACAATACCGACTGCTTAGAATTTATGCGCTCAATGCCGGGTAACTGCGTGGATTTGGTAGTGACCGATCCGCCGTACGAAATAGCGACCAAAGGCGGCGGACTAGGCAAACGCCCCGTCTACGAAAACGGCGCGCTGGATAAAATCTCGCAAGGCTTTGACGTAGAGGCTACGCTAGAACAAATCGCGCGCGTCTGCAAGAAAGTCAATGTTTTCATATTTTGCTCGACGAAACAAAAGCCGCGCATAATGAACTGGGGATACGACAGGGGCTATAACGTGGCCGAGCTTTTTTGGCACAAGCCTAACGCCGCGCCTTTTACGAACAACACTTTTAAAAGCGACGTTGAAAATATAATCTACATCAG
>NZ_CALIII010000141.1 GCF_938018145.1 uncultured Campylobacter sp. | reverse complement strand
AGGGCGCGCAGATCGTGTTTGATAAGATCACGGTAACGGGCAGCGAAAACATCATCATGGCCGCCGCGCTCGCTCACGGCACGACGCATCTAATCAACGTCGCTAAAGAGCCCGAGGTGGTGCAGCTTTGCGAGGTTTTAGCCGCAGGCGGCGTAAAAATCGAGGGTATCGGCACGGACGAGCTGGTGATCGAGGGCACGGATAGGCGCTTGCTGGATGTGGGCGAGATAACGGTCATCCCCGATAGGATCGAGGCAGGGACGTATCTTTGCGCCGGAGCGATCACGAACTCGCAAGTAACTATCGCGAACGCCAACGCCGCGCATCTGCGAGCCGTGCTTACTAAATTTAACCAAATGGGCTTTGAAACCGTCGTAAACGGCGATAAAATCACGATAATGCCGGCTAAAAACGTAAATCCCGTCGAGATCGTGACGACGGAGTTTCCGGGGTTTCCGACCGATATGCAGGCACAGTTTATGGCGCTCTCGCTCGTAGCAAACGGCGTCAGTACGATCGACGAGAGGCTTTTTGAGAACCGATTTATGCACGTTAGCGAGCTCACGCGTATGGGTGCGGACATCCGCCTAAACGGCCATATCGCGACGATTTACGGCGGAGGCGAGATAAACGCCGCAGACGTGATGGCTACCGATCTGCGCGCAAGCTCTGCTCTAGTGCTGGCGGCCCTTGCCGCAAACGGAACTAGCCGCGTGCACAGAATTTACCACCTAGATAGAGGCTACGAGGGGCTAGAGCGCAAGCTAGCGGCTCTGGGCGCAAAAATACGCAGGTTGGAGGAGTAAAATGACGCTAGAGCTTGCTCAAAATTTGATCCTAGAAAAAGCTAAATTTGACGGCTGCGGCGAGTTTGTAAGCCTTGAGCGCGCGACGGGTAAAATTTTAGCCCAGGACGTATTTGCCGTTAAAAATTTGCCCTCTTTCAACAACGCTGCGATGGACGGCTACGCGCTCAAATTTGACGATTTTAACGAGCCGTTAAGCGTCGCGGCAACCGTGCTAGCTGGCGATGAGGCCGAAATCTCACTAAAAAAAGGCGAATGCGTAAAGATAATGACCGGCGCAAAAATGCCAATAAATGCCGACACGGTCGTACCTTTTGAGGACGCTCTTTTGCAGGACGGCAAGCTCTCGCCGCAAAGTAAAGTCAAAAAATTTAACGCCCTAAGATACAAAGGCGAAGAGGTCAAAGCGGGTGAAATTTTGCTAAAAAAAGGCGAAATTTTAACGCCTGCAAAGGTGATGATGCTAGCCGCTCAGGGCATCTACTGCGTCTGCGTAGAGCGCGAGCTAAAGATCGGTATATTTTCAAGCGGCGACGAAGTGGTCGAGCCGTGGCAAAACGCGAGCGAGGAGCAAATTTATAATGCAAACGGCGCAGGCATCGCGTCACTGCTTCAAAGCTTCGGCTTTGCTAGCTCGTACGCGGGCATCATAAAAGACGACTTAGAAAGCACTACTCGCGCGCTTGAGACGGCTGAATTTGACGTCATCATAACAAGCGGCGGAGCAAGCAAGGGCGAGGCTGATTTTATGAAAACGGCGCTTTTAAATTTAGACTTTAGCGAGCTTTTTGACGGCGTAAATATCCGCCCCGGACGACCGAGCAAAGCTTTTATAAAAGATAAAAAAATCGTCTTTATCCTGCCGGGAAATCCGATGGCGGCGTTTTTGATGTGCTTTTTGCTAGTCGTTCCTTTTTTAAAGGGCGCGCAGCTTGAAAAACTCGACGCCGTATT
>NZ_CALIII010000140.1 GCF_938018145.1 uncultured Campylobacter sp. | reverse complement strand
TGCGAAAACTAGCCGAAAATACACAAAAAGCTACAAGCGAAATCGGCATAAATATCCAAACCTTACAACAACAAACAAACGATCTAAACGACAACTCCAACAAAATCACGCAAATAGCGCAAGTCGCAAACGTGAGCGTGTCTAAATTTAGAGATGCTGTGAATGTATTTAGCCAAGGCGCGACGCAAAGCGCAAAAATCTCAAAATACGTCGAAAACAAAACAATCGGTATCATCGGCAAGATCAACCGAGTGACGTATCTACAGACCGCATACGGAAACGTTATCAACGAAAGAGGCGATGACGAAAATATGCAAAAACAAACGCAAAATTTAAATGCATGGTATGAGAGTGCGGCGGCGTATTTTGCAAATTCAAAAAGCTTCGAGAAGGCAAGCGCTCCCGCAAAACAAATAAGCGATCTAGTAAAAGCCAATCTAGACGACTCAAAAAACGGCTACAACATGAACGATATCCAAAAATTCGTCGATAGATTCGCCAAGGTCAAACAAGCAAGCGGCGAGATATTTAAGATAATAGACGCAACGATAGAAGAAAGCGTAAAGTAACGTTATACGAAATTTGAGCCAAATTTAAAACGTTTGGCTCAAATTTGAACCCTCTCATGCTACCTTAAAAAATTAATCTAAAGCATGTTGACAAAAACGAAAATCTTAGAATGCATAGTCGCATCAAAATAATAATACAAACTATGCCTGAGAGTAATCAAAAATATCCAGGATTTGTTTTAAGCTTATAGGCATAAATTTACCCTCTTTTGCAAAAGGTGTAATACATCCTTGTAAATTTACACTCATAAAATCAAAATTAGCAAATTTGCCCCCACACGAATCAAAAAAACTGTATTTCGCAAATTCAACAAAAGCGAACCGGTCCACTCTCCGTATCGCTTTAAATTTTACAAAAAGCAAACTCACCTAAAGCAAGCTTGCCATTCTTTGAAATTTGACCAAATCCCAAAGCAAATTTGGTCAAATTTAAATGCAAATTTAGCCCAGCAGCCTCTTTGCGCACTCGCTTATGCTCTTGCCATCGCTTCTAGCACCTATTTTTTCTTTGGCTGCTTTCATCACGGTGCCAATATTTGCACCATCGCCAAGGCCGGCGATGATCGCTTTTATCTCGGCCTCTAGTTCGTCAGCACTTAGTTGCTTCGGTAGATAGCCGTTTATGATGTCGATCTCTTTTTGCTCGTTTTGCGCCAGATCGTCCCTGCCGCCGTTTTTATACTGCTCGATAGAGTCCATGCGGCGTTTGATCTGGGTTTGTAGGATCGGTAGCACCTTTTCGTCGGTCATCTCGATACGCTCATCGACTTCGACTTGCTTGATGACAGAGTTTATGAGTCTTAGCGTATCGCGGCGAAAGTTATCTTTTTCTTTCATCGCAGTCTTGATATCGTCTAAAATTTTCTCTCTGATAGTCACTTTTTCTCCTTTAAATTTAAGTGGGCAAATTATAACGAAGCTAAAATTTAAAGCTAATAAAACCGCCTAAATTTGGCTTGCTTAAGAAAAATATAGCTATAATTAACCATTCATTTTTAAAAGGACTTGCTTGAGAAGCGACAATCTTTTTGCCTTTGCGATCTTCGCTATTACCGCGTTTGGATTTTTCGTTTGGGGCTATCAGTACATCCCGACTCATCACTTTTTGCTTTTCAGTATCGCTAGTATTTTCGGTATCTTTATGGCGTTTAACATCGGCGGCAACGACGTCGCAAACTCATTTGGTACGAGCGTGGGCGCCAAGACCGTCACGATAAAGCAAGCCCTAGTCATCGCTGCGGTTTTCGAGCTTAGCGGCGCGATATTCGCCGGCGGCGAGGTAACCAAAACCATCCGCGAGGGCATCGTGAGCTTCCCGCAGGAGGGCACGGAGCCTATGCTTTTCGTGCTGATTATGATGTCGGCGCTTTTAAGCTCGGGCATTTGGCTATTTATCGCGTCTAAAAAGGGTCTACCTATCTCCACGACGCACTCGATCGTAGGCGGTATCGTCGGCGCCGGGCTTACGATGGGCTTTACGACGATGGGCGGAGATAAAGCGCTAGCCATGGTTTCCTGGGGCGAGATAGGCAGGATCGCCGTTAGCTGGGTGATCTCGCCGCTGCTAGGAGGCATCCTTTCTTATTTTATCTACGGCTACATAAAATCTAAAATTTTGATCCCGACTCGCAAATTTACCCTAGAGCTAAAGGTGCTAAAACGCGAGCGTAAAGCCTACAAAGAGCGCTATTTGCAAGAGTTAAAAACAAAACCCGAAAGCGAGCAGATAAGAATACTAAGCAAGATCGCGGTCCTTGACGAGGACGACGTCGAAAGCGGCGAACGCAGCGAATACAAGCTCGCCATCAAAGCCATGAAAGAGCGCGAAAAAGAGTTAGATACGTCAAAAGCTATGCGCAAACACATCCCGATGGTGGCAGGCATCGGCGCGATCATCATCTCCTCGATGATGCTGTTTAAAGGCCTAGCGCACCTAAATCTAGACATCGGCTTTATCGGCACGATCTGGATCATCTGCGTCATCGGTATCGTCACATATCTCGCCACGCTTGCGATGATAAACGTGATGAAAAAAGATAATGCCGAAAAGAGTACGAACCGCATTTTCTCATGGTTTCAGATATTTACGGCCTCCTCGTTCGCCTTCTCTCACGGCGCAAATGACATCGCAAACGCCGTAGGGCCATTTGCCGCGATCCTAGATGTGCTAAAAACAGGTTCCATAAACGCCACCGCTCCGGTGCCGGGCATCGCGATGGTGACGTTTGGCATCTCGCTCGTGGTGGGGCTTTGGTTTTTGGGCAAGGAGGTCATTACCACCATCGGTAGCAAGCTAGCCGAGATCCTACCTACGACGGGTTTTAGTGCCGAGCTAGCCGCCAGTACGGTTATCTTGCTAGCTACCAAGCTAGGTATCCCAGTCTCCTCGACGCACATCCTCATCGGTGCGGTGCTTGGCATCGGTATCCTAAACCGCGACGCCAACTGGAAAATGGTCAAACCTATCGTGCTTGCGTGGGTTATCACTCTACCGATCGCAGGCGGCTCGGCGGCACTTATTTACATGCTTCTAAAGACTATGTTAGGTCTTTAAATTTGACTCTTGCGATCTACGGCTCGCGCTTTTGTGTTGCTTAAATTTGTAAATTTAGCTTTTATACGTGGAAAATTTGGGGTAAATTTAGACACGACTTTGTCGTTTCGTCAAATTTAACGCTCAAAATCTATAATGCCGAAAATAGCCCGTAAGAGTTGTAAACTAGGCAAAATTTAGCGGTAACTTAAGTAGATTTTAGAAGTCAGAGCTAGCGGTACGAGGCAAACATAAAAGCAAATTTTACTCGTTGCTTATTAGCGAGAGGTTTCTACAGCCGATCTCATCGCCCATCTCGCAGCCCATTTTGTAAAATTTCTTTGCCGCTTCCAAGTCCGCGGTTTTTACGCCTAGCGAAAATTGATGCATACCGCCGAGATTTGAGCAGCTTTGTGCGTGTTCTAGCTGCAAGCACGACTTCTCGTACAGTCTACGCGCCGCGGCAAAATCATGCTCGGTGCCGCGTCCTAGGCGGTAGAAATTAGCTGCGTTATAGCAGCCGTATTTGTTACCGAGCTTGCATGATTTCCCAAATATAGTCAATATCTCGCTCTCTTCCTTGCTTTTTAGCTTTTGATGTAGCGAGCCTAGATTTGAACAGGCGATACCCTCGTTATCGTCGCAGGCCTTTTGGTAGCAGAGTTTCGCACGCTCGTAGTCTTTGTCATTTTCAAATTTCACGCCCGTATTGTTGCATTCTTTTGGAGTTTTATCGTCGCAGATGTGCTTTATTTCAGCATTTGTGATAGGCATTGGGGTGCCAGGGTTTGCCTTTTTTTGTGCGGCACAACCGCTAGCAAACGCCGCAACCAGCATAAAGATGATAACGTGCGAGATAGCTTGAAAAATAGCGCGTTTCAAAATTTAGCCTTAAGAAAAATTTGCCTTAATCTTACCTTACGTTCGCAAAAATAACGCTTAAAATAAACTTTAAAAACTAGATTACAATCAAACTGTACCGAGTTTGTAACAAATTTATTGCTCATTAAAAGAGCATTTCTAGCACGTTAAGACAAATTTACGCTTAGTTTTATATCTAAATTCGGCATCTATCGCCGCTCGTAAATTTATGGTTTAATGCCGGTAAAAACGCCGAATTTATAGCTTGGGTTATTACGGGCGCAACCCAAGCAGCAAGGCGTACCAAAACGCCTTAGAAATTATACGTAAAGCCTAGATTAAACGTTCGCGGATCGCCGTAGACCATCTTGTTGTTTCCGATGCCCTCGAAGTATTTTTTGTTAAATACGTTATCGATGTTTAGCTGGATGTCGAAATTTTTGCTTATCCTGTAGCCAAACATCAAATTTGCCAGCGTGTAGGCCTTTTGCGTGATTTCGTTTGCGCCGCTACCGACGTAAATTTTACTTTTATACTGCACTCCCGCGCCCGCCCTAAAGTCCGCTATAGAGTATTTAGCAAAGAGATTTGCCGTAGTGCGCGAGCTTTCGGTGTCAAATTTCTTACCGTCTGCGTCCTTAGCGTTAAAGTGAGTAAGCCCAAGACCCAGGCTTAAGTTTTGATTTATCTCGCCGTTTACGTCTACCTCAAAGCCCTTGCTCGTTACGCCTTTTTTAGCTTCGTACGCATCGGTCGTGGTGCCTGGGATCTTTTGTCCCGTTCTTGCGCCTAGTTTATCTTGCACGACCTTAAATACGCCAAACGAAGCCGATAGCGCGCCATCAAAATAATCCCCCTTTATGCCAAGCTCATAGTCTTTGCCTTGGATCGGATCTAAGTATTTGCCGTT
>NZ_CALIII010000139.1 GCF_938018145.1 uncultured Campylobacter sp. | reverse complement strand
TCAGATATTTTTGCAAACGCGGCCCAGACGGCGAGATAGAGCTAAGCCATGATGGCGAAGGATTTGACGAAAGCTACTTTTCGCAAGAGGATTTTGCGCGGCTGTGCGGTATGAAATTTAAGCTAGGCGGCGAGGTTTCGCCATTTTACGGCTGCTTTAGCGAGCTTGATGTGACCGTAGGCGGCTATCCTCAGTGGGTGCAGGACGCCGAGTACATAACCTGCCCTAGCTGCGGCGGGACGATGAAGCACCTAGCGCAAATCCCGTTTGGCGAGATGATACAGGGCGAAGGGGTCATATACGTGCAAATTTGCGAGAAATGCGAGGTTTTGGGCGGCTGCTTTCAGTGCACGTGAGGCGGACCAATTAGCTATAATGCGAGTAAAATTTGATTTAAGGAGAAAATATGGGGTTATTCGGTTTTGGCAAAAAGGCTGAAAAAGCGCAAATCCCAAGCACTTTTGCCGGCAGAGTGGATAAATTTTGGGCGGAATTTAGCGGCGTGATAGATGAGATCAAGGCCGATCTGGCGGCAAAAGAGTTTGAAAAGGCGATGCAAAAGACCGATGAGAAGCTTCGCATCTGCCTTGCGGAGCCATACTTTATGACGGGTCTCGCGGGCGATAAGCTTGATCTGGTGCTAACTCCCGAGGGCATGAGACACCGATTATTTTGGCTAAGCTTCATCAAAAACGCTATGCCTAAGCAGCTTGAAGGGAGAATGCTCTGCACGCTCGGAAAGCCGCGCGCACCGCGAGGTATCGGCGGGATCGAGATGTACGATACGCGCGTAAACGCCGAGGAGTCGATGATCTACGCGCAGTTTAACGAAAGCGACGTGGATATTAAAATTTACAACGAAAACCTAGCGGCTCTGCTCGCGCAGGACGAGGGCAAGGCTTATAACCTTAGCTTTATCCTGCTTGACAATATGATCGGCGAAACGGCGATCATAAATACACTAGGCGAGCTTGAGGTGTTGGCCGGGCCCGAAGAAAACGGCGTACCGCTAAGCGAATTTGCCGATCTGGTCGATGAGAAATTCGGCGAAAGAGCCGCGCGCGAAC
>NZ_CALIII010000138.1 GCF_938018145.1 uncultured Campylobacter sp. | reverse complement strand
TAGCCTTTTCGCCGTAAACGCTAGGTATGCTAAAAAGCCCGTGCTCTCGGTCAAATTTAACGTCTTGAAGCGAATAAAGCAGGTCAAATCCCGCCACCCAAAACATCACGCCAAGGCAAAGCAGTACGCTAAAAAGCGGTATCTCGCCGGTCACAGCTACGGCTCCGGCTATCGGCGCAAGGCCTAGCGAGAGGCCAAGGACTAGGTGCGCTAGCTCGCTAAAACGCTTAAAAAGCGAATATCCGCCAAGCACGGCTAGGATCGGAAAGCTCAGCCAAAACGCAAGCTCGTTTACGAGATAGGCGACAAGCACGAAGATAGCGGCGTTTGCCGCGATAAAAATCTGCAAATTCGTCCTGCCGATACGCCCGTCCACGCTCGGGCGATTTGCCGTGCGCGGGTTTAGTTTGTCGATGTCCTCGTCCTTGTAGCGGTTAAAAGCCATCGCGAAATTTCGCGCCGAAACCGCACAAAGAACGCCCAAAATAAGCAGCTTCCAGCCAAACCAAGCCGTGCCGTTTACCTGCGCGCTCGCCGTTATCATCGCGGTAAATATAAAAGGCAGCGCGAAAATCGAGTGCTTAAAGACGATCAGTTCGTTAATATCTTTTAAAATATTTATAAATTTTTGCATAATCTTCCTGAAATTTTTGCTTTATTTTATCTTATAAAAGCGTAAATTGTGATAAAATTTGAGCAGATTCACGAATTTTAAGGCATTTTTATGAAAGAACTCGCCATCATCGGCACCACCGCTAGCGGAAAAACGGCGCTCGCGCTAAAGCTTGCAAGCGAATTTAACGGAGTGATTCTGAGTCTTGATTCGCTTTGCGTTTATAAATTTATCGATATCGCAAGCGCCAAGCCCAGCGCGGACGAGCTAGCCTCGGTGCCGCATTTTGGGGTAAATTTGCTGATGCCGGACGAGCATTTTGACGTCGGGATGTTTTTTGAGGTTTATAAAACGGCTCGCGAATTTGCGCAAAAAAACGGCAAAAATTTATTTATAACCGGCGGCAGCGGATTTTATCTAAAGGCGCTGCTATCGGGTCTCACGCCTAAATTTGAGCGCGTAGAAAGCGGCCTAAGCAATGCTCAAATTTACGAGCTCGTTTCAAGCCTCGATCCCGAATTTGCCGCCAAATTTAGCGCAAACGACACCTACCGCTTGCAAAAGTGGTTTGATATCTACTCGTTTTTGCGCTCTGGCGGGCGAGACGAGACTCCAAGCTCGTATCTGCGCGAAAATACCCTAGCTCCCGTTGCGTCAAATTTGGCGATTTTCGAGCTTAGCTGGGATAGGGGCGAGCTGAGAGAGCG
>NZ_CALIII010000137.1 GCF_938018145.1 uncultured Campylobacter sp. | reverse complement strand
TCAAATTTTGTATCAAAGGTTATCTCGATACGAGTTCCGTCGCGTAAAACTATGCCGTCTACGCCTACGCAACCAAAGAAATAATCATATATAATAAATGTGCTAAGTATAAGACCAAGCATCGACATCGGCCAGCTTATGATCGGCGCTTTCCGTTTACCGGACATAACAAATAACGCACTCAAAATTATCGCCAGTAGCAGTCCAAGCACCCACATATAGCTTGCATAAAATTCTATCTCTTGCTTAAACGGACTTATATCGCTAAAAATTTGGATATTTGGAAAGATTTGCTTCATAACTTCTACGAAACTGCGGCAAATTTTGCAACTAGATAATATATCCTCGGGGATGATAAAAATCCCAAAAGAGGCGACGACATAAGCGATAAAAATGTTTTTAAGAAACTGCTCTTTTGTATTTTTGACGGTTTTGGTCGCGTGTTGATTTTGCAATACTTGTCCTATGGTTTTAAATTTTATTTTAGTCGTTGTTAAAATTTGACCATACGGCAGCTTCAACCGCCGCAAAGTCAAATTTCAAATTTGCGTCAAATTTGATCGGATCACGCCACGACGTTTGGAAACTCAAACACCGTTTTTCCGCTTTTTATCGTGATTACCGCCGCGCCTTTTAGCATTTTGCCTAGCAGCGGGGAGTTTTGGGATTTTGATTTATTTAGGCTTTTATCGTAGAGATACTCGAAATTCGGATCGATTATTGCGATGTCGGCGAGGTAGCCCTCTGCGATCATGCCTTTGTCTTTTAGTTTTAAAATTTTAGCCGCGTTATAGGACGTCAGAGCCGCCATCTGCTCGATACTTATCACGCCGTCGTTTACCAAATCTAGCGTCATAGGCACGAGGGTTTGTAGGCCGAGTATTCCAAAAGGCGCCTTGTCGAATTCTAAAAATTTCTCGTCGTTATGGTGCGGGGCGTGGTCGGTAACGATGACGTCGATGAGGCCGCTTTTTAGGCCGTCTCTGATCGCCTCTACGTCTGATTTCGTGCGAAGCGGCGGAGACATTTTAAAGTTCGTATCATATCCTAGTAGCTCGTCCTCGGTGTAGGTAAAGTGGTGCGGCGTCGCCTCGCAGGTCACGTTTATGCCGGCTGCGCGAGCCTGCGCGATGAGCTTTAGCGACCACTCGGAGCTAACGTGCGCGATGTGGATGTGGCCGCCCGTGAGCTTGGCTAGCAGTAGATCGCGCGAGACCATGATCTCTTCTTGCTCGCGCGGCATGCCTTTGATGCCTAGTATCGCCGAGACGCGGCCCTCGTTCATGTGGCCGCCGCGGCATAGCGAGCAGTCCTGGGAGTGGTTGATGACGAAGCTACCGAAGTGCTTTGAGTATTCAAGCGCGTATCTCATCACGTCGCTGCTAGCTACGGGCAGGCCGTCGTCGCTAAACGCCACTGCGCCCGCCTCGGTCATATCGCCCATCTCTACGCACTTTTTGCCGTCCATCTTGCTGGTTATCGCGCCGATAGGAAGCAGGTCGATGAGGCCGCGAGCTTTTGCTTTAGCTACCATATCACGCGTGACGACGGCGTTGTCGTTTACGGGATTTGTATTTGCCATCGGGCAGCAGGTTGTTACGCCGCCCGCGACAGCAGTCTCTGAGCCCGTGTTTATGTCGTCTTTGTACTCAAGGCCTGGGTCGCGAAAATGCACGTGCATGTCGATTAGGCCAGGCATTACTAGCTTGCCGTTAGCGTCTATTACTTTATCAGCCGCAGGTTCGTCAGCCGTGATTAGAGCTATCTTGTCGCCGTCTATCAGGATGTTTGCTTTTTGCGAGCTGTTATGATTTACGATCGTGCCGTTTTTGATGAGAGTTTTCATTTTGCGCCTTTGTTTTTTATGAGAGTATCTAGGATCGCCATCCTGACGGCGACACCGTTTTCGACCTGATTTAGCACGTGCGAGTAGCGCGGATCGTCGGCTACGTCGGAGTTTATCTCAACGCCGCGGTTTATCGGGCCCGGGTGCAGGATCATGACGCCATCTTTGGCGTATTTCATTTTGGCTTGGGTTAGGCCGAAAAATTTGGAGTATTCGCGTACGGACGGAAACGCTATCTCATCATCCTGACGCTCTAGCTGGATACGTAGCATGATGATGACGTCCGAGTCCTCGATGGCCTCACGCATATCGGAGCAAATTTGACAGCCAAAAGCCTCCATGCCCGTTAAAAACATCGGCGGGCCAAAGAGCTTAACCTTGGCTCCGAGCGTTTTTAGGACGTAGATATTTGAGCGCGCTACGCGGCTGTGAAAGATATCGCCGATGATGGCGACCGTGAGATTTTCTAGGCTACCGCGATTTTCCAGTATGGTAAAGAGATCAAGCAGCGCTTGGCTAGGGTGTTCGTTGAGCCCGTCGCCGGCGTTTACGACGTGGGCGTCAGTATTTTCGGCTATAAATTTAGCCGCGCCCGAGCTGTAGTGGCGCACGACTACGATGTCCGTCTTCATCGCGACGATGTTATGGACGGTGTCGATGAGCGTTTCGCCCTTTTTAGTGCTGGAGCTTGAGGCGGTGAAATTTATAGCGTCGGCTCCGAGGCGCTTAGCCGCGATCTCAAAGCTCGTTCGCGTCCTAGTCGAGTTTTCGAAAAAGGCGTTTACGGTCGTTTTGCCGTAGAGCGACTTGGCTTTTTTGGTCTCGGAGTTGTTTAATGCCTTAAACTCCTTGGCTAAATTTAGGAAATGGTAAATTTCGTCTTTGGTTAAATTTGCAGCGGTTACGAGGTCTTTTTTGGTATAGCTCATCCGTTTTTTCCTTAGAAAGATAGAGTTAAATCAAAAAAGCGATATTACCCCGTTTTTACTTAAGGTTTAATTTTGCAGCTTTCTAAACTCCGCGCCCAGACGCTCTCTGATCTCGTCGCCCGCGCGCTCGCCGTCTTTGAAATTTTCCGTGACGAGATCGTCTAGGCGGCTAAGCACCTCAAAGAGCTCGCTTTCCCATTTGTCGGGGTTTCTAGCGGTGTTCATCGTCTCGATAAACGTTAGCTTCTTACTCATCTCGCTTAGGCTTTCTAAAAATTTTTCTTTGAGATCCTCGTTTTTTAGGGCGTCGTCGTAGAGCGCTTTCATCTTTAGCTCTCTTAGCTCGCCGTTTATTATCTCGCAAAAATCTTTATACTTTTGCACCGAAATTTGACGCGCGGCCTCGGGGGAGTTGTTTGCTAAAGTACCGTTCTCGTCAATCTTTCTCGTTGTTTTTTGTATCTGCGCGTAGAGCACGAGCGCGGCTATGACGCAGATGACGGCGTAAAATGCGATAGATGACATTGTTTTTCCTTTTTTGATTTAAATTTGCGGTTATACTGAAATTTTGCTTTTTTTACTATAAATCGCGCTAAAGCTAACCACCGCTAGCGCGCTCCAGATCAGCAAAAACGACAGCGCCTTAAGCGCGCTAACCTGCTCGCCGTAGTAAAAAACGGCAAGCAAAAGCTGCATCGAAGGCGAGATATACTGCAAATAGCCGATCGTGCTCAAATTTAGCCTCGTGGCTGCCGAGTTAAAAAGCAAAAGCGGCACGACGGTCGCAGGTCCGCAAAGAGCGATCAAAAGCCCAAACCACGAAAAGCTAAAGTGATTTTGCCCGCTAGCGGCTACGAAAAATAGCGCGACGAGCGCGATAGGAGCGATGAGCGCGGTCTCGACGAAAAGCCCCTCTAAAGAGGGCACGCTAAGGCGCTTTCTAATGAGCGAATAAAATCCAAACGTGATAGGTAAAATGATAGAGATGATAGGTAGGCCGCCCGCGTCGTAAATTTGCACGCCGATAGCGACAAAGACGATAGCGATGGCAAATTTGCCCGCGCGCGATAGCTTTTCTTTTAAAATCAGCACGCCAAGGAGCATATTTACGAGCGGATTTATGAAGTATCCCAGGCTGGTTTCTACGATCTTGCCGATATTTACGGCGTAGACGTAGATCCACCAGTTAGCAGCGATTAGAACACCTGTGATAAATAGCCAAAACGTAGTTTTTTTGTTACTTAAAATTTTCTTTGCGGCGCCTAGTTTGCGGCCAAATTTGAGTAGCAAAAACAAAAGTAGCACCGACCAAACGATACGGTGAGCGACGATCTCGGTAGCCGAAAGCGCGCTGAGTTGTTTAAAATAAATAGGAAAAACGCCCCAGATCATAAAGACCGACAGGCCGTAGATGAAGCCGATTTTGGTTTGATTTTTGTCTTGCATTTTTCCGCTTTTTTGGCGAAATTATATTTATTTGTCGTTAATCAAAGCTTATGTGACTCAAAAATGCGTAGCGAGGGCAAATTTGAGGGTAAAATTTGAAATTTTATCTGTAATAAAAGTTCTTTTAGCTAAAATCGGGGTTATTTTTAAAAAAGGTTTAAAGATGTGGAGTAGAGATTCGTGGAGAAAATTTAATATCTTGCAGCAGCCAAGCTACCCCGACGAGGTCTTGCTAAAAAAGGCCGAGGATAAGCTAAAGACGATGCCGCCGCTAGTTTTTGCCGGCGAGGCTAGAAACCTAAAGCAAGACCTAGCCAAGGTTTGCAACGGCGAGGCGTTTTTGCTCCAAGGCGGCGACTGCGCGGAGAGTTTTTCAAATTTTAACGCCGTAAATATCCGCGATATGTTTAAAGTGATGCTGCAAATGGCGATCGTTTTGACGTTTGCCGGACGCTGCCCCGTCGTAAAAGTAGGGCGCGTGGCGGGTCAGTTTGCCAAGCCTAGAAGCTCGGACTACGAGGAGCAAGGCGGCGTAAAGCTACCGAGCTACCGCGGCGACATCATAAACGGCTTTGAATTTAATGCCGAGGCTCGCGTGCCCGATCCAAACCGCATGATCGAGGCGTATTATCAAAGCGCATCCACGATGAACCTGCTTCGCGCCTTTTCTCGCGGCGGTCTAGCCGATCTGCACGAGGTAAATCGCTGGAATCTTGGCTTTATCAAAAAGCCCGAGCTTGACGCCAAATACGGCGAGCTAGCTAGGCAGCTGAGTCAAACCCTAGCATTTATGGGAGCTTGCGGCATAAATGCCTCAAATACGCCCGCGATCAGCGAAACAAAGGTCTACACCTCGCACGAGGCGCTTTTGCTGCCGTACGAGGAGGCTCTAACTAGAGAGGATAGCCTTACCGGCGACTGGTACGACTGCTCGGCGCATATGCTCTGGATCGGCGAGCGTACTCGCGGCGTAAACGACGCTCACGTGCATTTTCTAAGCGGCGTGCACAATCCTCTAGGCGTCAAAATCGGACCAAACGCAACCGCGCAGGACGTCATCGCGCTCGCAAATGCGCTAAATCCGCAAAACGAAGCGGGCAGACTAAACGTAATCATCAGAATGGGCGCGGATAAAATCGGCGAGCGGCTACCTAAAATCCTACGCGAAGTAAAACGCGAAGGCCTAAATATCGTCTACAGTATCGACCCAATGCACGGCAACACGATAAAAGCCGCAAACGGCTACAAGACGCGCGAATTTGACAAAATCCTAGCCGAAGTGCAGAGCTTTTTCGAGATACATAGAGCAGAAGGCACGCATGCAGGCGGCGTGCATCTAGAGATGACGGGTCAGGACGTGACCGAGTGCACGGGTGGGTCGTTTAAGCTAAACGAAGACGATCTAGCTCACAGATACGAGACGCAGTGCGATCCGCGCCTAAACGCCGATCAGTCGCTAGAACTCGCGTTTTTAATCGCCGAGTTTTTAAAGAAAATTTAGCTTTATCGGGCGTAAATTTGATGAAATTTGCGCCTTTAAATTTGGCTCTCAAATTTAGCGAATTTATATGAGCCAAATTTGCCCCCGCTCACCTTTTATCTTTCAAATTTGACCGTTTTTGTCTTTTTAAAATTAAATTTACCCCAAATTTCGCGAATTTCTTAAAATTTAATACAATTTTCGCTACATTAATGAAAAATTATCAAATCGGAGAGAATCAATGAGCGATGTTTACGACATTATCGTGATAGGCGGCGGCCCTTGCGGCATCGCGACCGTCGTAGAGGCGAGAGCCAATGGATTAAAAAAAGTTTTGCTTCTCGAAAAGGGCGATAACCACAGCCAAACTATAAGAAAATTTTACAAAGACAATAAGCGCGTGGATAAGGAGTACAAAGGTCAAGACAGCACCATTCACGGCATCGTGTCCTTTGAAGACGGCACAAAAGAGAGCACGCTTGATTATTTCGATAAGCTGCTAGATGAGGAAAAGATCGAGGCCGTGTTTAACTCCGAGGTCGAAAGCGTAAAGAAAAAGGACGGTTTGTTTTTCGTGCACACCGCAAAGGGCGACTATCAAGCCAAAAACGTGATGATAAGTATCGGTAAAATGGGGCGTCCGAACAAGCCGGACTATAAAATCCCACCTTCGCTAAATAATGTTATAAATTTTAACCTAAACTCCTGTTCTAGCG
>NZ_CALIII010000136.1 GCF_938018145.1 uncultured Campylobacter sp. | reverse complement strand
AAGAAAGGCGAAAAATGGAGTTTAAAGAGAGCTATTTTATAACGAGCGACGGAGCGAGGATATTTTACAGATACCGCCTGGCTGCGGACGTGGCGTGCGAAAACCCGGGCGCAAATGAAGTAAATTTGAGCGAGGACGGTAAATTTGACGGATCAAATTTGAGCGCTGAGGCCGCAAACGAAACGTCAAATTTGACTATCGAGCAAGCAGGCGGCGCGGATGAAAGTATGAAGCTAAATTTAAGCGGCGAAGGTAAACCCGGCGAGCAAAATTTACCAAACGGCGGCGAAAACTCGGACTCAAATTTAAACGAAGCCGGCAAATGCGGCGCGTCAAATTTGAGCGAAAACGCCGAGCAAAATCTCAAATTTAAAGCCGCGCCAAACGCCAAAGCCGTAGCGATATTTCACCGCGGACACGAGCACTCGGGCAGGACGACGCACGTAGCGGACGGGCTAGCGGACGAGAGTTTGAGCTATTTTGCGTGGGATCAGCGCGGACACGGCAGGAGCGATGGCGAGAGGGGCGACGCGCCTAGTATGGGCCGTCTCATTGCCGACGTGGACGAGTTTGTGGCGCATATCGAGCAGAGATTTGGCTTTGAGACGCAAAATCTAGCCGTGATAGCCCAGAGCGTGGGCGCGGTGCTGGTCTCGGCGTGGCTGCACGACTACGCTCCGCGCGTTCGCTGCGCGGTGCTGGCTAGTCCCGCGTTTAGCGTGAAGCTTTACGTGCCGTTTGCTAGAGCGGGCTTAAAGGCGCTTTACAATGCGCGCGGAAATTTTTTCGTAAACAGCTACGTCAAGGCGCACTATCTCACGCACGACAAGGAGCGCCAGGCCAGCTACGACGCCGACTCGCTCATCACTCGCGCGATCTCGGTGCGCATACTGCTGGGGCTTTACGAGGCGGCACGGCGCGTGGTTTCGGACGCCGCCGCGATCACGACGCCTACGCTACTGCTGATCTCTGGCGATGACTGGGTCGTGGAGCACGCCCCGCAGCACGAGTTTTACAACGCTCTTGGCGCGCGGGTAAAAAGGCGCGAGATTTTAGAGGGATTTTACCACGATACGCTGGGCGAGAGCGAGCGGGAGAGGGCGTTTGAGATCATTCGCGAGTTCGTCGGCGAGAGGTTTAGCGCGCCTTTTAGCGAGGTGGACTGCACGCATGCGGACGAATACGGCTTTAGCCGCGAGGAGGCCGATAGGCTAGCTACGCCGCTGCCGAGATTTAGCCCGAAAAATTTGCGGTTTAAATTTCAGCGGGTATTTATGCAGGCGGTTTCGCCGTGGGTCGGCGGGCTAAAGATCGGCGAAAATACGGGCTACGATAGCGGCAGTACGCTTGATTACGTCTACCGAAACGAGCCGCAAGGGGCGAATAA
>NZ_CALIII010000135.1 GCF_938018145.1 uncultured Campylobacter sp. | reverse complement strand
GACATAATTTTTCCAGCATAACGCCTAAATCTCTGTCCTAGAGTAGGTCAACCATATTATCCCGGACGTCACGTGGTTTTGCCTGGCTTGCTACTTTTTAAACCGCTGTTTGCTAAAACGTTAAATTTACTCGACGCAAATTTCCACCCAAATAAACCTCAAAATTTAAGCTTATTTTTTATACAATCGCTCTCAAATCCAAAAGCGGAATTTAAGATGAAATTTATCCCCAAAACCTTGCCTTTCGTAGAATTTATCGCTCTCATGGCGCTTCTAACCTCGCTTGGAGCGATGAGTACAGACGCGATGCTGCCCGCACTCATGCAAATCGGCCTAGATCTTGGCGTGACACAGATAAATCAAACCCAGCTCGTCATCTCCTCGATGTTTGCGGGCTTTGCCGTCGGACAGATATTTTACGGGCCGCTTAGCGACTTTATCGGGCGACGAAACGCTGTGCTGCTCGCGCTTGCGATATTTACGGCAAGCTCATTTATTTCGGTCGTCACGAGCGATTTTACTGCGCTTTTGGCGAGCAGATTTTTCCAGGGACTAGGCGCTGCGGGCCCTAGGATCATCGCGATGGCGCTTATCCGCGATCTTTACGAGGGGCGCGCGATGGCTCGCGTGATGAGCTTTATCGCAGCCGTTTTTATCATCGTACCCGCACTCGCCCCGATTATCGGCGGCTTTATTTTTAAAATTTATAATTGGCGCAGCATATTTTTGATGCTTACTTTTATGGGGTTTGCGTGTCTAGCGTGGTTTGGACTGCGCCAGAGCGAGACTCTGCCTGCGCAAAATCGCAATAAATTTAGCCTAAATTTGATAAAAAGCGAAGCCGCGCAGGTCGTGAAAAATAGGCGCACCGCAGGCTACACGATCGTTTTGGGGCTGATTTTTGGGATGTTTTTGAGCTATATCAGCACCGCTCAGCAGATTTTCGAGGTGAGTTACAAGCTAGGCGACGAGTTTCCTATCTATTTTGCGATAAACGCTCTAGCTCTGGGCGCCGCGTCGATGATAAACGCAAAGCTCGTGATGATCTACGGCATGCGCTACCTCAGCATGCGCGCTATGGGGACGTTTTGCGTTATCGCGGTCGCGTTTTTGCCCGTCGTCGTCGCGTATGACGGAGTGCCGCCGCTGTGGGCTTTTATGGCGTTTTGCATGAGTAGCTTTTTTTGCGTGAGCATACTTTTTGGCAACCTAAACGCGATGGCGATGGAGCCCATGGGCAAAATCGCAGGTATGGCGGCCGCGCTGATCGGCTCGGTTTCGACATTTATCTCGCTTCCTATCGGAGTCGCGATCGGGCAGCTATTTGAGGGTACGCTACTGCCGATGGTCGTGAGCTTTGCGCTTATCGGAGCGGCGGCGTTTGCGCTACTTTACAAGACTTCAAAGATTTCTGATGAGTAAAAAACTAGCCGAGTTTTATCAAATTTGAGTGGCAAATTCGGCTACGTTTTTGTTTATTTTAAGTACCCGCGCCGTCCGCAAAAGCGCCTTATAAAGCAAATTTACGCTATCATTGCACAAATTTAAAGGCAAAATATGAAACCAAAATACAACTTTTTCAAAAACTCCAAATTTGCATTCGAGGGGCTTGCTGCGATGCTAAAAAACGAGGCGGCGTTTCGCTTTGAGCTTTGCATAATCGTTCCGCTTGTGCTAGTTTCGCTATTTTTACCGGTTTCCGCCGCGCAGCACGCGCTACTGATCGCCGTTTTTGGACTCGTTTTTATCTGCGAGTGCGTAAATACCGCGATCGAAGCGGTAGTGGATCTCGTTTCGCCGGGCTTTCATCCGCTAGCCAAAATCGCCAAAGACTGCGCCTCTGCCGCCGTTTGCCTCTCTGTCGGCACGGCTGCGATAACTTGGGCGTGGACGCTTTTTGCACTGGCGCTTAGCGAGTAAATTTGACAAAGTGACTACTAAATTTGCGCTCAAAATCTAAATCTATAAGCTTGAATTTTACGCCGAGCGACTAAAGCTTTAAGCTTTTTTTGGATAAAGTTTCACTCTTATTATCAATATTAGGAAAGCTATGAAGCTACGTATTTCTTGGTTTAAATTTACGATTTTAAACGCCGTTTTTATCGCCGCGCTAAATTTCGCATTATTTAAATTCGCCTACTCAAAGCTTAGTTTTGACGCGGACGCGCCTATGGCCGCGAGTCTGCCGATCATCTATTTTTCGCTACTTTGCGCGCTCTTTTCGCTCGTTTTTTTACCATATCTAGCTAAGCCGGTTAGTATCGCAGCGATTGCCATTACGTGCGGAAGTAGCTACTTCATGCAAAGCTACGGTATCATAATCGATAGCGAAATGATAAGAAACGTCGCGCAAACGGACGCGGGCGAGGTGCTAAGCTTTTTAAATCCAAAACTCGTTTGCTACATGCTATTTTTGGGCGTTTTGCCCTGCCTTTTGGTCGCATTTACGAGGATAGAGTACGGCGGCGTAAGGCGGCATCTAAAGGTCAAATTTGCCGCATTTTTCGGGTTTTTAGCGCTCGCGGCGGCTCTATTTTTGCCCCAAACCAAATCCATAATCCCGTTTTTTCGAGAAAACAGCTTCATCAGAGCCTACAACCTGCCGTTTTATCCGATTTACGCGGCGCAAAAATACGTAAAACTCGAGTTTTTCAAGCCCGAATTTAAACAAATCGGCACGGACGCGACGATGAGGCCAAGCGATGAGCGGCGACTGATGGTGCTGATCGTCGGCGAAACGGCCCGCGCGAAAAACTATTCGCTCGGCGGATACGCCAAAAACGATACGAATTTTTACACGAAAAATGAGCCAAATTTGGTCTATTTCGGCGACGCTCGCTCGTGCGGAACTGCGACAGCCGTCTCGCTGCCGTGCTTGTTTTCAAAATCCACGAGAAAAGAATATAGCAGCAAAGAATTTAGCGAAAACGCGCTTGATATCCTAAAACGCGCAGGCGTCAAGGTCGTGTGGCTGGGCAACAACTCGGGCAAGTGCAAGGGCGTTTGCGACCGCTTGGACGTGGGCGACGTCGAGTATTTTGACGCCGGATACGATACGAATATGCTGCCCTCCTTCAAAAAACGCCTCGAAAATCTCGCGCAAAACGAGATCATCGTCCTGCACCTGCAAGGCTCGCACGGCCCGGCATATCACGCCCGCTATCCGAGCGAATTTCGCAAATTTACCCCGACTTGCGACACGAGCGAGCTTAGCTCCTGCGATAGCGATAGTATCGTAAACACATACGACAACACGCTGCTTTTTACGGATTTTTTTATTGACGAGGTGATAAAGGCGGTCAAGGACGCGGGCGGCGATAAAAGCGCGGTTTGGTACTTCTCCGATCACGGCGAGAGCCTAGGCGAAAACGGCATCTACCTGCACGGCATGCCCTACGCCATCGCGCCCGAGACGCAAAAGCACAT
>NZ_CALIII010000134.1 GCF_938018145.1 uncultured Campylobacter sp. | reverse complement strand
TCGCGGCGGAGCTCAAAGATGTCTGACGAGCGTTCGTTCGGGCGGGCTCCGACCTCGCGATAGTTTATTTTGTCGCGCTTTGTGCGCAGTTTTTAAATTTGGCGAGACGATCTTTTAGCCTCGTAGTCTGCCCATTATTCCAGGTAAATTTCTCAAATTTACAAAAAAGACCACGCTAGAAAACTACGCAGGCATGCTTATGGGAGCCAAAACAGATCAAAACTCGCGCAGTTCATTTAAAGTAAAATTTCATCGTCAAATTTGACGACTTTTCGGGCCTAAATTTACTCACTCGCGCCCGTATCCGCCGCAAATTTCAAGGCGGGAACGAAACTTGCATTGCAGGCTTTAAATAAAGTAAATTTAGCTTAAATTGGCTAAAATAACGCGAAATTTGAAAGGATGTTTATGTTTGAGGGGATAGATTTTTCAAAAATGGGACAGATGCTCGAGGAGGCGCAAAAAAAGGCGCAGGAGATCGAGCAGGAGAGTCAAAAGCGCGAATTTAGCGTAAAAAGCGGCGGCGGACTCATCAGCGTCAGGGCAAACGGCAAGGGCGAGGTGCTTGATATCAGCATCGATGATAGCTTGCTAGAAGACAAGGAGAGCTTGCAGATCTTGCTCATCAGCGCCGTAAACGACGTGCTAAAGATGATCGAGGACGACCGCAAAAACGCCGCGTCAAGGATGCTGGGCGGCTTTGCCGGCATGGGGCTAGGGCAATGAAACGCGCAGCTATCTCGCGCCGTTTGGACGCGGTTTTGGGGCTCGCGCGGTTAAATTTTGGCGGCGCACGGGACGGTGCGATTGCAAATTTGAACTCAAATTTAGCCCGCAAATTTTACTCTCCACTTTTTGCGGTTTTTGTAATTTGCGCATTTGCCGCGTCGCTTAGAGCCGAGCCGCGCCCGACGCAGGATGATTTTAACGCCTGCTTCGAGAAAAACTTGCCCGCCATGGTAAACGTCGCGGGTAACGGCGGCATCGCGATCACGCCAAATCTAATCGCCGTGCCAAAAGGCGAAACTCCCGTGAAAAACTACGTCAAATTTGACCCGTATCTTGGCCTCTATCTGGTCGCCTCGGACGTCAAACTCGAGCCTGTAAAGATGGCCGACGATAACGCGACGAAAAAAAGCGACTGGGTCAGCGTCACGCGCGATCTAAACGCGACCGTCTACGGCCACGTAAAGGCGCAGGCGCAGGCGCTAGGCGAGCTGGACGTGCTCACGTTTGACGTAAACGGCACGGGCGCCGTGCTAAGTCCGTGCTGCAAGCTGCGCGGTATCGCGGTAGGCGGGGGTAAATTCGTTCCGAGCCGCTATCTGCGGCACTTTGCAGCGTATAAAGACGTGTACTACGGCGATGTGGGCGCTGTTTTCGAGGAAAAAGACGGCAAGCTCTACGTAAAAAGCGTCGATCCGCTCGGACGCGGTGCGGCGCTGATGGCGAGGGATGAGATTTTGAGCGTAAACGGCGAGAAATTTGAGAGCCTGCGCGAGCTAAACGAGAGGATTTTGTTTGCTAAAAAGGGCGAGCGACTCAAATTTGAGATCAAGCGCGGAGATGAGGTTTTGAGATTTGGCGTAGCAGTCTCTGATGACGCGGCCAAAAAAGAGCAAAAAGCGCCGACGAAGGCGGATAAAAAGGCCGCCGCTAGCGACGAAAAACCTCAGTCCATACCTCAAAGCAGCGATGCCGCGAGCGTGCAAAAGCTCTACGGAATAACCTTTGACGAGAAGCTAACGGTAAAAAGCGTCGACACAAGCTCGGGCGCGGCGAAATTCGGCGTCAGAGTCGGCGACAAGCTGATACAAGTGGGGCAAAAAACGGTCTCAAGCCGCAAGGAAGCGCTAGGCCTGCTCGCTAAAGGCGGCGGTCAAAATTTGCTCTTTAGACGCAACGGCTTTGACTTTTTTTACAACGCGCGTTAAGCTTGGACGGCAAATTTGACGCCTTTGCAGGCTAAATTTGAGAAATTTAGCCTGCGCCCGACCAGTCGGCAAAAATAAAACGGAGAATAGATGCAAAATCAAAATTTAGCGGTAAAATCAAAATTTAGCGGCAATGATCAAATTTGCCTTCAAAGCGCGGCGAAATCGTCAAATTTGAGTGAGTCGCAGGCGCTGCCGAATGATCAAATTTTAGCTCGCAGTTCGCGCGCGAGCTCGTCTCAAAATTGCTCTCAAATTTTAAACTCGACCAAAGCCAAAACTAGCTCCGAAAATCCGACTCAAAGCCCGAAAAATAGAGCAAATTTGATCTCGATAAACGCAGCAAAAGGCTCGTGTTTTACCTCGGGCGCAAATTTACAGCCGAATGCAAACCAAACCGCTCTTAGCGCCGCCGATCAGGACGCGCTTTTGGCTGAGTTTAAGACGTTTTTGAGTGCGCATTTGCCAAGCTCGCCTAGCTTTCATCCGTGCTTTGACGAGGCGCTTTCGTACACGCTAAAATCGGGCGGCAAGCACTTTCGCGCGATGCTGGTCGCAGGCGTCGTAGCGGCGGTGCGCCCCGAGCGCAAAGAGGCGGCGTTTCACGTCGCGCTGGCATTTGAAACGATGCACAGCTACTCGCTCATCCACGACGATCTGCCTGCGATGGACGACTCGGATCTGCGCCGCGGACAGCCTAGCCTGCACGTCAAATTTGACGAAGTAACGGCGATCCTAGCGGGCGACGCGCTAAACACCCACGCCTTTTATCAGATAGCAAGGACTCCGCTAGACGCGGACGCGCGTATAAAATGCGTCGAGATCCTAAGCCGCAACGCCGGTATCTACGGTATGGCGCTTGGGCAGGCGGTGGATTGTTATTTCGAAAATCAAAAACTAGGGCTTGAGGAGCTAAAATTTTTGCACATTCACAAGACCGCGCGCCTCATCGCGGCGAGCTTGCAGGCAGGCTGCGTCGTGGCGGGGCTAGATGAGGCGGAGGCTGCGCATATCTACGACATCGGGCTTGATCTG
>NZ_CALIII010000133.1 GCF_938018145.1 uncultured Campylobacter sp. | reverse complement strand
GTCAAATCGGATATCAGATTCCAAGTTTTGCAGTTGCTTCGATAGCGTTTTTGTGGTGCATATACGTTGAAACTGGCAGAAAGCCTTTTGACCTAGCAGAAGCCGAGCAAGAGCTGCAAGAAGGCTTGCTAGGCGAATACGCGGGCTCTGATTTAGGCCTAGTTCAAGCTTCGCTTATCTTAAAACAATTTGCGATGATCGGACTTTTCCTTTCGATTTTCGAGCCGTGGAATTTTAGCAATCCGTTTTTAGCGGTGATAATCTTCGTCTTAAAAACGGGAGTGTTTTACGTAGCGGCCGTGTTTATAGATAACTTCGGACCGAGATTTAGGATGACTTCGAGCTTACGTAAAAACGCTCTAGCTGCTCTAGCCATATCTTTCGTGGCTTTGACGCTTTACGTCGTGGGGGTGTGAGATGAATGCAGATATGACTATGTTAGACGCATTAGCTATCGGCATGATAGTAACGTCTTTGGCGGTATTTGGGCTACGTAGCCTAAAGCTATCCGTCATCGTTTACGCGATCGAGACGTTGCTTTTAGTCGGTATATTTTCTATGTTGGCGTCTAAATTTAACGCGTCGCAGCTATCCATGTGGGCGGTAGTGGCGTTTTTTACGAAGGTTTTATTCGTGCCGGCGATCTTGCTTTGGTTGATTAAAAAGCTTAACGTCGTTAGCGAAGACGAGCCTGTGGGCGGCTTTTTCGTAAGCCCTGTTATAGCGATGGGTTTTAGTTTGGCTTTGGCGATGAGTATTAATCCGATATTTTTGGAGTTTTCGCTTATTAAAGAAAAGATAATGCTACTAGCCGCGGTTTGCGTATTTATGATGGGGGTTTTTGGCTTTATGCTTAGAAACTCGTTTATCAAGCAAATTTTAGCCTACTGCCTTTTTGAAAACGGCATACATCTAAGCCTAGCGCTCATGGCTTACAACTCAAACGAGCTTGTCGAGCTTGGAATTTTAACCGATGCGATTTTTGCCGTTATCATCATGAGCGTTTTAGCTATCAGATTTTATAAAGCATACGGCAGCCTTGACACGTCTAAGGCTACGAATTTAAGGGGATAGAGATGGATAGTTTAACTTTGATATTAATTTTACCGCTTCTTGGAGCGATACTGCTATTTTTCTCTCCGAAAAATTACGCTTTTTTGAGTTTGCTTCACGTAGCCGTTAGCGCAGTTACGTCTTTAGCCTTGCTATTTAACGTAAGCAAGGTTTTAACGGGCGGTACGTTTTACGCGCACGATAAATTTTTGTTTCTAGACAGCCTTGGCTGCGTATTTTTGATACTTATCGCGGTTACGGGACTACTAGTAAATTTATACGCGACCCACTATATGAGATGGGAGCTTGAAGAGGGACATATAAATTTAAGCGCGCTTAAGAAATACTACGCGCTTAGCCACGTGTTTATCTTTACTATGAGCTTAAGCGTCATCTGTAACAACGTCGCGTTTATGTGGGCTGCGATCGAGGCTACTACGCTTTCATCGGTGTTCCTAGTCGCGATCCTAAAAGATCAAAAATCAACCGAGAGCGGCTATAAATACATAGTCCTTTGCTCTATCGGCCTAGCGTTCGCTCTTTATGCGACCGTACTTCTTTACTCTGCGACCTTTGCGGAGATAAAAGACGGCGAGGCTGCGATGCTATGGACCGGCATAATGGCAAACGCTAAAAATTTAAGCCCCGACGTCGCTAAGCTAATCTTCGTCTTCGCGCTTATCGGATTTGGCACCAAAGCCGGCCTTGCTCCTACGCATACGTGGCTTCCGGACGTCCACGCTCAAGGCCCAGCTCCGATTTCGGCTCTGCTTTCAGGCGTTTTGCTAAAGTGCGCGATGTTAGCTTTATTTAGATACTACGCTATCGCGGCTCAAGCTACGGGCATGGAGTTTGTTCAAAGCGTGATGATAGTTTCCGGTCTTATTACGCTATTTGTGGGCGGAATTTTCTTAATCAGGCAACACGACGTAAAAAGGATGTTTGCCTACCACTCTATCGTGCATATGGGCGTTATAGCTTTTGCTTTGGGAGTCGGCGGATTTTTCGGGCTATTTGCGGCTATTTTCCACTGCCTAGCTCACAGCTTTACCAAGGCTCTTGCGTTTTGCTCAACGGGCAATATCGCTAGAATTTACGGTCACAAAGATATGACTAAAATGGGCGGTATGGTAAAGATAGCTCCGATAACCACTATGATGTTCGGCGCTGCGGTTTGTTCGCTAGTAGGCGTCCCTGCGTTTGCGATATTCGTCAGCGAATATAACGTATTCGTCGGCGCTATAAACAGCGGTCAATATTTTAGCGTTGCGCTATTTGCGATAGCTCTTGCGATCATCTTTATCGCGGACTTCTCGCACTTTAACATGGCGAGTTTTGGCGAGCCTAAAGCTGCGGTCGTTCACAATAAAGAGATGAGCATAGTAGAAAATTTACCGCTTATCTTGCTTTGCGCGCTAATCATAATATTTGGCGTTTGGCACGTAGAAAACTTTTACGCTCTAGTCAATGAGGGCGTCAAAATAATGATGGGAGTTTGAAGATGAGAGGCGATAAATTTGTAGAAATTTTAAAAACAAAGGTAAAGGTTTTAGAAGTAACACGCCAAGCCGACGACCAAATCACGGTTTTAGTCGATAGAAACGACCTTCCGCTTGCGGTTAAGACCCTTTACTACGATATCGGCGGCTTTTTGAGCACGATGATACCAAACGACGAGAGAACGATAAACGGCTGTTTTGCGCTTTACTACGCTTTGTCTATGGAGGGCGGCAAGATGACGGAAGAAGACGACTTTGCCGCCGAGGATAAGTGCTTTATCACCGTTAAAACGCTAATTCCCGGCGTCGATCCGACTTTTCCGTCGGTTACTCCGCTAGTGCCTGCTTGCGTTTGGTACGAAAGAGAAGCCTACGATATGTTCGGCCTAGTAGCCGAGGGCTTGCCCGATAAGCGTAGATTGGTGCTAAGCGACGATTGGCCGGACGGCCTTTATCCGCTTAGAAAAGACGCGATGGACTACCGCTACCGCCCCGATCCAGTCGCTCACCAGGATGAGCCCGACACCGAGTTTTTATTTCCAAAAGGCGATAGCGTCATCGACGTGCCGCTTGGGCCTTTGCACGTAACCAGCGACGAGCCTGGACACTTTAGGTTATTTTGCGACGGCGACGAGATCATAGACGCGGACTACCGCCTCTTTTATCAGCACCGCGGTATGGAAAAGCTAGCCGAAAACAGAATGAACTACGATCAGATGGGCTACCTTGCAGAGCGCGTCTGCGGAATTTGCGGCTACGCTCACGCGATTGCGTGTATAGAAGCGGCAGAAAAGGCTATCAGGCTTGAAGTTCCGCTAAGAGCGCAGGCTATCCGCGTGATTTGCCTTGAGATCGAGCGCCTTCACAGCCATCTTTTAAATATCGGTCTAGCTTGCGAGGTAACTGGTAACTATAACGCCTTCATGCATATCTTTAGGGTGCGCGAGTACTCTATGGAGCTAGCCCAACTCGTAACCGGCGGCCGTAAAACTTACGGTAACGTCATCATGGGCGGACTTCGCCGAGATATGACCGACAACGAAATTAGGCAAGGCCTTGCGATCATAAACAAACTCGACGTTCAAATTACGGAAATTTGGGATGCCGTGATGGAGGATAAACGCCAACTAGGACGCTGGAAAGGCGTAGGAGTGCTTGATAAGCAAGTCGCTCGCGACTTTAGCCCTGTCGGTCCAAATATGCGCGGTTCGGGCTTTAAGCGCGATAACCGCTACGACCACCCTTACGACTTCTTTAAGCATATCGAATTTGAGGTCGCGGTCGAGCACGGCGGAGACGTATTTAGTCGCGAAGTCGTGAGATATAAGGAGCTAAAACAGTCTATTCATATCATCAGGCAGTGCTTTGAGCTAATGCCTCAAACGCCGATCATGATAGATCCTGTGACTATGATCAAGCCTGAAAATTTCGCACTCGGATATGACGAAGCTCCTCGAGGAGAAAACGTCCACTGGATCATGCAAGG
>NZ_CALIII010000132.1 GCF_938018145.1 uncultured Campylobacter sp. | reverse complement strand
ACACGACTATCGTAAATGGCGCAGGCGAGAAATCCGCAATCGACGCTAGAATCATCCAGATAAAAGCTCAGATCGCAGAAACAACGAGCGACTATGACAAAGAAAAACTACAAGAGCGCCTAGCTAAGCTAAGCGGCGGCGTAGCGGTTATCAAGGTCGGAGCGGCTACCGAGACCGAGATGAAAGAGAAAAAAGACCGCGTGGACGACGCTCTAAGCGCGACTAAAGCGGCCGTAGAAGAGGGTATAGTAATCGGCGGCGGCGCTGCGTTTATCAAAGCAAGCGCGAAAGTGGATCTAAAACTAAGCGGCGACGAAGCTATAGGCGCCGATATCGTAAGACGCGCGCTAACCGCTCCGCTTCGCCAAATCGCTGAAAATGCTGGCTTTGATGCGGGCGTAGTAGCAAACTCTGTAAGCGTTAGCAAAGACGACAACTACGGCTTTAACGCAGCTACTGGCGAGTACGTGGATATGTTTAAAGCCGGTATCATCGACCCGGTCAAGGTCGAGCGCGTGGCTCTTCAAAACGCGGTTAGCGTGGCAAGCCTGCTTCTAACCACTGAAGCTACTATAAGCGAGCTAAAAGAGGATAAACCGATGCCTGCGATGCCTGATATGAGCGGAATGGGCGGCATGGGCGGAATGATGTAATACGCCTTTATCTGCGGAGAGCTTTGGCTTTCCGCAGGTTTTTCTTTAAATTTCCTTGCAAATTGTACAAGGAAAATCCACAAAACTATCCTTTCTAATAATTAAAAAATATCCTTGAACTCTATAGCGATTAAAATTTACAAACTTTGATATGTGAGCTTAAATTTGGCGGTTTATTTATTGTATTTTTCGGATCAAATTTGCTTTAATAAGAAGCAAGCGTAAAATTTTAGTCGTATTTAAAATATCGAAACGATAGGTTGTGCTGGTGGTAAATTTACCTAATGCTTTAAATTTTAAAATGTATAGAATGAAAAAGTCGGAATTTCTTCCGACTTTGGGTTTTATAGCTTCCCGCCTTCGACGACGAGAGATTCCGGATTTACGCTATCGCCGTAGATCGGTTTTAGCGTAGCGTCATAGTTCTTGTGGAAGAA
Source organism: uncultured Campylobacter sp. (assembly GCF_938018145.1). Classification (GTDB taxonomy): domain Bacteria; phylum Campylobacterota; class Campylobacteria; order Campylobacterales; family Campylobacteraceae; genus Campylobacter_A. Next base: position 6,784 of record NZ_CALIII010000132.1, on the reverse strand, counting down.
ATTTTCCTTGCCTAGTTCCACGATCTCGTTATTTAGCCACTCAAGTAGCGCTTTGTTGCCTTTTTTGACCGCAGGCGCGATGACGTCGACCTCGCCTAGGGCTTCGATACCGACGGTAAAGCCAGGATTTTCTTTAGCCCATGCAAAAAGTAGCGCGTTATCGTGCGCTAGCGCCACGCCTCTTTTATCGACCAGAGCGGCGAAGGTTTCGGTGTTTTGGTCGTATTTTATAAGCTCGATGTCAGGGTGATTTTTCGTGAAATACGCATCCGCGGTCGTGCCTTTATTGACGATTAGTTTTTTGCCCTTTAGCTCATCCACGCTTTTTATGACTGCGCCGTCCGGGCTAACTACACCTAACGACACTTTCATATACGGAAGCGCGAAATCAACGACTCTAGCGCGCTCAGGGGTTTTGGTGAAATTTGCCAAAGTGATGTCGACCTTGTCGGCTACTAGCACTTCTACGCGGCCTGCCGCCTCTACGAGCTCAAATTTAACCTTGCTCTCGTCGCCTAGCAGATCCTTTGCGATGCGTTTGGCGAAGTATATGTCGTAGCCTTGGTTTTTGCCCTCTTTATCGACGTAGCCAAACGGCGGTTTGTCGCTAAAGACGCCCACGCGCACGTATCCGCGCTCTTTGATTTTAGCCAAAGCGTCCGCTTCGGCAGCCTGCAAATTAGCCTGACCCGTTAGAAAGACGGCGGCGAATGTTGCCAAAAATGAAAACAGAAGTTTTCTCATTCTTTCTCCTTTAAAATAAAGTGCGCAAAATATACAAAAGCTTGGCTAAAATACGACTAAATTTGTACTTTTTCGGACGACAGGCGCACAGAATAATCAAATTTTGTTTAAAAACGTAACGCTAAATTTAAAATGGAGTGTAAAATTTACTCAATATAAATTTGCAAATTTAATTTTAAATTTAAGAAATGGCTAGCGGATCAAATTTGCACAGGTTATTTTGAGTAAATTTGAGTTAAAGTAGAGCTATAAATTTAAGTTGGTTAAATGGTAAAGACATAAGGTTTAAAAGCTAAATTTGACGAAAAGCTTTCAAATTTAGCCTAAAAAACGTCAAATTTAAGCCGCTAAAACGAAAATAAATTTAAAAACTTCTTCGCGCGTTCGCTTTTTGGATGCGTGAAAAACGCCTCCGGTTCGCTCTCCTCGATAATCTTGCCCTCATCCATGAAGACGATGCGATTTGCCACCGAGTGCGCAAAGCCCATCTCGTGCGTTACGATTAGCATCGTCATGCCCTCTTTTGCGAGGTTTATGACGACGTCTAGCACCTCGCGCACGATCTCGGGATCCAGCGAGGCCGTTATCTCGTCAAATAGCATGATCTCTGGCCTCATGCAAAGCGCGCGCACGATAGCGATACGCTGCTTTTGCCCGCCGCTAAGCTCCTTTGGATAGGCGTATTTTTTATGTTTTAGGCCGACTTTTTCTAGCCACGCTTCGGCCTCTTTTTCGACCTCTTCGCGGCTTCTTTTTTGCGCTTTTACCGGTCCTAGCACGATGTTTTCGATGACGTTCATATGGTCAAACAGCTCGTAGTTTTGAAAAACCATGCCCACTTTTTGGCGGATTTTGATCCAGTCTTTGTAGTCTTTGTCGATCTTTTCGCCGGCTATCTCTATCTGCCCGCCGTCAAAGGGCTCAAGGCCGTTTATGCAGCGCAGAGTCGTGCTTTTGCCGCATCCTGACGGCCCCAGGATCACGACTACTTCGCCGTTTTTGACGCTAAGGTCGATGCCTTTTAGCACCTGCAAGTCGCCGTAAGATTTGCTTAAATTTGAGAGTTTTAAAATTTCGCTCATTTGATTCCTTATGCCCATCTGTTTTCAAGTATCTTGGATAGTTTTGAGATAGGATAGCAGACGAGAAAATATAATAAAAATATAAAGCCGTATATCCAAAACGGCACGGTCGGGTTGGCGGTTAGGCTCGCCGCCTCGATCGTTTGTTGGCCGACTTTTAGCAGGTCGGGTACGCCGATGAGGGCGACGATCGGGGTGGTTTTGATGATACGGCTTAGCAAATTTACGCCCGCGGGCACTAGGCGGCGCGTGGCTAGCGGGATCACGACGTAAAGATAAATTTGAGTCTTGCTAAGCGCTAGAGCCGCCGCACTCTCAAACTGATGCCGCGGTATCGAGACGATCGCGCCGCGCACGATATCCATCATCTCAAACACGCCCCACAGGCTAAATACGATGAGCGAGGCGTTAAATTTGGAAATATCAAGCCCAAAAGCCTTGCTCGCGCCGTAGTAAAACAAAAATAGCCAGACGATTTGAGGCATTATGCGTACGATTTCGAGGCAAATTTTTAGCACGAAAAAGATAAATTTGTTTTTCGAGCTCATAGCCACGCCCAAAAACGTGCCCAAAACAAGAGAGATGGCGATCGAGATGGCTGAAATCTGCACGCTCATCCACAGCCCCTCGAAAATCAGCCGCTTTAAAACTAGCGGGTCGAATAAAATACTAACTCCGTCCAACTCTCATCCTTTTTTCAAGCCAAAATAAGACCAAAGATATCGGCAAAATGATAATCAAATAGCTAACTACGAGCATAAAAAGCGCCTCGTCGGTCATGTAGTAAAGCCCGATGATGTCCTTGGTCGCATAGACCAAATCGGGCAGGGCGATGATGCTGATGACCGAGGTTTCTTTGATGAGAAAGATGACGTTAGCGGCGATAGAGGGGATCGAAACGCTAAAAGCCTGAGGCAAGATAACGTAGCGTAAAATTTGCCCCTGCGTGAGCGCGACGCTAAGCGCGGCCTCGATCTGCGTCTTTTTCACCGCCTCAAAACCAAGTCTAAAACTCTCCGCCATATAGCTGCCGCCAAGAAACGCAAGCCCCGCGACCGCGCAGGTAAAGGCGCTCAAATTTAGCCCGAATTTACTAAGTCCGTAGTAGAGGAAAAAAAGCTGGATAAGTAGCGGAGTGTTTCTGGAAACCTCGATGTAGCCGTTTACGATAGGCATCAGGATCTTGACCTTGTAAAATTTAACCAGCGTGCAAAATATGCCGATAACAAGCGAGAGCAAGATGCCGTAAAGAGAGAGCTTGACGGTGAAAATGCCCGCTTTTACAAACATCGGCGTAAATTCTTTTATAAACTCAAAATCCATAAATTTTTTAGCTTCTTTTTGATAATTTCGCGAGATTGTAGCGAAAGCAAACTAAATTTAAAACTAATTTTGTATGATTTATTTTAAAATTTAAGCTTGCAAAAGGTATCATAACCCCTAAATTTTGATAGAAATTATTTAAATAAAGGACGAATTTGAGAGCGTTTGCAGAGTGGGAAAAACAAGAGCTGATATTTTTATCGCTGCCGCACGAAAACACCGACTGGAAGCCGTATCTGGACGAAATTTTAGACGCTTACGAGAGGCTGGTTGCAGCTATCGTGCCGTTTCAAAAGGTCGTTTTGATCTGCCCCGATGAGGGGATTTTTCGGGAGCGATTTGCTAAATTTGATAACGTGGAGTTCGTAAAAATCGACACTGATGATACGTGGATACGCGACTACGGCATGATAGACGTAGAGGACGGCGCGAAAATCCTCAGCTATGATTTTAAATTTAACGCTTGGGGCGGCAAATTTGAAAGCTCGAAGGATAATGCCGTAAATTTGGAGCTAGCTAAGCGTTTTAAAAGTGATTTGCGAAGTATCGATCTCGTGCTTGAGGGTGGCAGTATCGATTTTAACGGCCACGGCACGCTGCTAACGACGCAAAAGTGCCTGCTAAACGACAACCGCAACTCTCATCTAAACAAAGAGCAGATTGAGGCGCGGCTTAAGGAACTTTTTGGCCTTGATCGCGTGATATGGCTTAAAAACGGCTTTATAAAGGGCGACGACACCGACAGCCACGTCGATACTCTGGCGCGTTTTATCGCTCCTGATACCATCGCGTACGCATGCTGCGACGATCCTGCCGACGAGCATTTTAGCGAGCTAAATGCGATGAAAAAAGAGCTTGAAAATACGGGCTTTAAGCTCGTGCCGCTACCGCTTCCCAAGGCTAAATTTTACGGCGGCAAGAGGCTTGGGTGCACGTATGCGAATTTTATCTTTATAAACGGCGCCGTCATCGTGCCGACGTACAATGATGATAACGATAAAATCGTGCTTGAGCGACTAGCGCGGGAGCTGCCTGATCGCAAGATAATCGGCGTGGATTCGCTCGTTTTCGTGCGTCAAAACGGCTCGCTGCACTGTTCTAGTCAAAACAAGTATAGCGGTGCGAGCGAAGCCGAAAGCGAAATCTAAATGCAATTAAACAATGCCGACATAAAAAGGCAAAATGAAATTTTAGGTCGCAGAGCCGTGATAGTCGCGGGCACGACGGCATTTGCGCTAGCTGTGGTTAAATTTGCCGCGGGTTTGATCGGCGGTTCGGTGGCGGTGCTTAGCTCGGCGATCGATTCGATGCTTGACCTGCTAGTTTCCGCGCTAAATTTCTTTGCCATCCGTAAATCCCAAGCCGCGCCCGATGCTAAATTTAACTTCGGCTACGCCAAGCTAGAAGCGCTTGCGGCGATGTTTGAGGGCGTTTTGATCGTGGGTGCTGGCGCGTTTATATTTTACGAGAGCGTGCGTAAGCTACAAACGGAGCAAGCGCCCGTAGATACGGCTTTTTCGCTCTATGCGATGGCGCTATCGGTCGCGGTTACGGGGCTGCTGGTCGCCTACCTCTCCCGCGTCGCTCGCCGCACGAGAAATTTGATCGTTAGAGCCGACGCTCTGCACTATAAAAGCGACCTTTTTAGCAACCTAGCCGTTATCGCCTCGCTTATCTTGGTCGAATTTACGGGATTTGCCGCGATAGACGCCGTTTTTGGTATAGTGATTAGCGGCTACATCGCCGTTAGCGCGATAAATTTGATGAAAGAAAGCGTAGGCGTGCTGCTAGACCGCGCGCTAGAGCCCGAGATAACGGCGCAAATCGAAGAGATAATCCGCTCGCGCCCTCAGATAGCAAGCTATCACGGCCTAGCTACCAGAAAGAGCGCAAACATCTGCTACGTCGCGGTTCATCTAGTCTTTAACCGCGAAATTTCGCTTTACGACGCGCACAAAATTTCAGACGAGATAGAGGCCGCTATCAGGGCTAAATACGGCGAGTTTGAATGGCAGATCACGACGCACCTTGATCCGTGCGACGATCAAAACGGCTCGTGCGAATGCTAAATCAAAGGAAAAATATGAAAATTTTATTCGTTTGCCACGGAAATATCTGCCGCTCGACTATGGCGCAGTCCGTTATGCAAAATTTGAGCGAAAAGGCGGGTCTGGCGGGGCGTATTGGCATCGATTCGCGCGCCACGCACGAGGACGAGATAGGCGAGCCGCCGTACTACGAAACCGTGCGGGTTTTGAAGCAAAACGGCGTGCCCGTAGCGCCACATAAAGCCACCTTGATAACGCAAAAAGATTTTGATAGCAGCGACCTTATCTTGATAATGGATGATGAAAATTTAAGGACTCTAAAGCGAAAATTCTGCGCTGAGGCTAAATTTGACGAAAAAGTAAAATTTCTGCTCGAATTTAGCGACGCGCCAAGCGGCAAGATAATCGCCGATCCATACTACACCCGCGATTTTGAGCGGTGCTACGATGACGTTTCGCACTCTTGCGCGGGCTTGCTTGAGAGGCTAAAGCAAATTTTATGAGCCGGCGAAAGCGGCGAAATTTGCTTGCCCGACTAGCCGTTCAAGTCCTAATTTATCCCCGCTTTGATATAATTTTAAAAATTTAAATCGTAAGGAAAAATATGAAAGTAGCGCTAATCCAACAAAAATTTCACGGCACCAAAGACGCAACCGTGCAAAGGACGCTCGAGCTCGTGCGCGAAGCTAGCAGCGGCGGAGCCCAGCTCGTGGTGCTTCAGGAGCTGCACCAGACGCAGTATTTTTGCCAGAGCGAGGAGACGAGGTTTTTTGATCTTGCCGAGGGCTGGGAAAACGACGTCAAATTTTGGGGCGAGGTAGCGCGGCAAAACGGCGTCGTGCTCGTCACTTCGCTCTTTGAAAAGCGCGCGGACGGGCTGTATCACAACACCGCATTCGTCTTTGAAAAAGACGGCAGCGTCGCTGGTAAATACCGAAAAATGCACATCCCGGATGACCCTGGCTTTTACGAGAAATTTTACTTTACTCCGGGCGACATCGGCTTTGAGCCCATCGATACGAGCGTAGGTAGGCTCGGACTTTTGGTGTGCTGGGATCAGTGGTATCCCGAGGCTGCGCGCCTCATGGCTCTGCGCGGCGCGAAGCTGCTCATCTATCCGACCGCGATCGGCTGGTTTGAGAGCGACGATGAAGAGGAAAAATCGCGTCAGCTAGAGGCGTGGGTCGCCGTGCAGCGCGGACATGCGGTCGCAAACGGCCTGCCCGTGATCGCCGTAAACCGCGTGGGTTTTGAGGGCGACGAAAGCGGCGTGATGGACGGGATCAAATTTTGGGGCAACAGCTTTGTTTTCGGCGCGCAGGGCGAGGAGCTTTTCCGCGCCGATAGCCAGAGCGAGCTGTGCCGCATCGTCGAGATCGATATGACCAGAAGCGAAGAAGTGCGCAGGATTTGGCCGTTTTTGAGAGACCGAAGGATAGATGCGTATGCAAATTTAACAAAAAGATTTATCGACTAAAGCTTGTCTCGCGAGCGCTTTTTACGGATTTCGTTAAAATTTGACTCGATAGGCTACATGCCTTATCTTCGTCAAATTTTAACTTCAAAACCCCAAAAATCATCTCAAAA
>NZ_CALIII010000131.1 GCF_938018145.1 uncultured Campylobacter sp. | reverse complement strand
ATCGGTAGATCAAATTTACTCGCAAACTCATAGTCACGCTCGTCGTGAGCCGGCACCGCCATAACCGCGCCGCTACCGTAGTCTGCTAGGACGAAATTTGCCACCCAAACCGGTACTTTTTCGCCCGTTAGCGGATGCAGGACGTTGATACCCAAAAACAGTCCGTCTTTTTCGCTAGCTTGGCGTTCGCGCGGGCTTTGGTTTAAAATTTTCCTGATTCTATCAGCTTTATTAGCTTCTAGTTTACCGCCGTCAAGTAGTCTTTTTACAATCTTGTGCTCAGGCGCCAAGGCTGCGTAGCTAACGCCGTAAATCGTATCCGGGCGCGTCGTAAATACCTCAAAACCCTCTATCTGCTCGCCGCCTTCTAAAATCCGCTTCGACTCTTCGTCAAGCTCAAATTTAAACTCCAAGCCAAAGCTCTTGCCGATCCAGTTTTCCTGCATCGTGAGCACTTGAGACGGCCATTTGCCCTCAAGGCGCTTTAGATCGTCTAGCAGCTCCTGCGCGTAATCGGTGATCTTTAGATAGTAGCCCGGCAACTCGCGCTGGATGACGGCATTTCCGCATCTCCAGCAGCATCCGTCCTCGACCTGCTCGTTAGCAAGTACGGTTTGGTCGTATTCGCACCAGTTTACGACCGCGCTTTTGCGGTAAACCAGCCCTTTTTCGTACATTTTGATGAAAAATTCTTGCTCAAATTTAGTATAAAGCGGATCAGATGTCGCAAACTCTCGCTTTTTAGAAAAGCTAAGCCCCAGCGTCTCAAGCTCGCCGCGCATATAGTCTATATTTTCGTAAGTCCAAATTTTAGGATGGATCTTGTGCTTTATCGCCGCATTTTCCGCAGGCATACCAAAGCTATCAAAGCCGATCGGATGAAGGACGTTGTAGCCGCGCTTGCGGTAGTAGCGAGCCAAGGCGTCGCCGATGGTGTAGTTTCTCACGTGTCCCATATGGATGCGTCCGCTAGGATACGGAAACATGCTTAGGATATATTTTTTAGGCAGGCTATAGTCGTCTTTGGGCTCAAATTCGCCGTTTTTACTCCAAATTTCTTGCCATTTTTTTTCTATTTTTGCCGGCTCATATTTTAAAATTTCACTCATTTTTACTCCTAAAATTCTTCTTGCGTCTTGCCGGACTCGACCAAAACAAGCGCTAGAGAAAAGACGTTTGCTATCGCGGCGCCGATCGCTAGCGAATACGCCATATGCGCGTTGCCGTTTACCTGAAGCAGCACAAAGGCTGGAATAAGGTGCAAATCAGCCACCAGCGAGCTAGCAAAAAGCTCGGCGGCAAAGACGTTTTTGACGCCGATTTTTAGCAGCGTCGAGATCACGTTTACGCTCGCCGCTACAAATAGCGCAATCTCGTTTTTATCGTATAAAAACCCCGCCGTCGTCGTCAGGCTCATAAGCGCGAAAAATATATAAACAACCTTACCCCAGTTCATCGCTTCTCCTTATATAGTGCCTTTTTCAAACATCGCGCGTTGCTTGTCTTTCTCTCTTTGTACGCGCGCCTTTTCCGCTTCCATAGCGCGGTATTTCTCCACGCTAAATTTAAACCACAAAAGCATAGGCGCAGCGACGAATATCGAGCTAAGCGTACCGATGACTATGCCCACTATCAGCGCCAAAGAAAATCCGTGTATCATATCTCCGCCGAATAAAAATAGCACGACGACCGTGATGAGCGTGGTACCCGAGGTGAGTATCGTTCTAGTTAGCGTCGCGGAGACCGATTCGTTTATTATCGTATCAAGATGCGTGCTCTTGCTGGTTTTTATATTCTCTCTAATGCGGTCAAAGACGATAATCGTATCGTTTAGCGAGTAGCCCACGACCGTAAGGATCGCCGCGAGAGTGTCCAAATTTACGTCTATAGCAAAAAAGCTGATCGCGCCCATCGTGATCACGACGTCGTGAATCTCCGAAGCAACCGCCGCCATCGCAAATCTCCACTCGAATCTAAACGCGATATAGATCAAAATACCAACAAGCGAGATCGCAAGCGCCATCACGCCCTTTTCGCGTAGCTCGTCGCCGACTTTTGGTCCGACCACGTCCGTACGGCGGATCTCAAATTTGCCCGTATCTTTTAAAAGCTCGGCTACGCTAGCTCCGACGTCGCTACCTAAATTTGAGTTTGCTCCCGAAAATCTAATCGTAACCTCTTCGGCTGAGCCAAACTCCGTAACGCTCGCGTTTTTATAGGCTTCGTCTTTTGCCAAAGCCGCGCGAATTTTATCTAGAGAGACCGCACTATCGTATTTCACCTGAATGAGCGTACCGCCGGAAAAGTCGATGCCGTAGTTAAAGCCCTTCGTCGCCATCAAAAAAAGTGAACCGAAAAACAGCACGGCAGAGATGGCGAGCGCGATGTAGCGCTTGCTCATAAAATCATAAACATGTGCCTTTGAGAAAAATTGCATTTATACCCTTTTATAACCGAACCAAAACCGCGTGTTACCGCTTTTTTCTATTTTATTTATAATCGTATCAAACATACCGTGAGTACCCAAGATCGCCGTTATCATCGAGGCGATGATGCCTATACCCATCGTCACGGCAAAGCCCTTGACTGGACCCGTACCGTAAGCGTAAAGTACGACCGAAGTGATAAGCGTTGTCAAATTTGCGTCAATGATAGCGCTCATCGCGTTCTCATAACCTTTTTTCACGCTCGTTGCGATACTAGCTCCATCGCGCAGCAGCTCTCTGATACGCTCGTTTATGATGACGTTGGCATCCACGGCCATACCGATAGTTAGCACTATACCGGCCATTCCCGGTAGCGTTAGAGCGGCGCCGAACATCGCCATCACGGCGACCAGTATCAAGATATTTGCGACAAGCGCGATATTTGCCAAAATGCCGCTAAATCCGTAATAAGCTATCATAAATAGCACGACCAAAACCGAAGCCGAGGCTAGCGCGATCATCGATTGTCTTATGCTGTCTGCACCTAGACTTGGTCCTACGCTTCGTTTTTCTAGCATTTTTACCGGAGCCAAAAGAGCGCCGCTTCTAAGAGCGATAGCTACGTCGTGAGCCTCCTCTACGCTAAATCCGCCGCTTATCTGACCGCTTCCGCCGCCGATTCTCTCGTTTATCGAAGGAGCCGAGTACACCTTGCCGTCAAGCACGATAGCTAGGCGCTTGCCTACATTTGCACCCGTAAAATCGCCAAAAATCCTAGCTCC
>NZ_CALIII010000130.1 GCF_938018145.1 uncultured Campylobacter sp. | reverse complement strand
TTGGCGTAGACAAAGAAAGATATCTCGTAACAAATCAAGGCAACTACGTCCTAGGAACGCAAAATACGCTAACGCAAGTCACTCCAAGCCAGGGCGCAATAGAGGCTTTCGGTAGAGTAAACAGCACCGCCGCAGTCACGCAGGCCTACACGCTAGGCGCCGATACTACAGACCTTGACGTCGGCGACATCGGCTCCCAGGGTAAAATTCGCTTGCCTGAGTTTTTGTATCTACCGACTAAACCGACGTCAAAGGTGACTTTTAAAGGAAATCTCGACTCGTCTTTTAAAACCGAGCCTACTACTTTGCCCGTAGACGCCGCTACCTATACGAGCAACATAGATAACCCCTCTAGAACTATAAATTTACGCGGACGAGTCACGCCTGACGCCGCAATAACTCGCCCTAGAAAAGGCGATATGGTTACAGTAACGGCAACCGATGCAAACGGCAAAACGGCTGATTTTAGCGCTCCGATCGATGAAAACGGCAACTGGGGCATAAGCAGGAGCTTTGAGAGAGATTTTGATCTAACGACGGCGCCGAATTTGACCGCTAAGATAAACACGACCAAAGAAGCGGCAAACCGGGAAAAATTCGTAACCGAGCTTTTAAATGCGGACGGCACGAAAAATACTCTGGAACTAACGCTAACAAAACGCATCCCTCAGGGTGCTAACGGCACGGTTTGGGATGCGGCGGCGACCGTAAAAGACGCAAGCGGCGCAGTGGTCTCAAATACTAACGGCGAGCTAAATTTTGATTACGAAGGTAGGCTTGTTAGCTCTACTTTAAGCGCTCTAGATAATAACGGCTCGCAAATCGAGCTAGACTTCGGCACTCCTGCGGCTGCGGGTCAAATTTACTCAGGCGTCACTAGCACGTCTCAAGCCAAAAGTATCTCGATCGCGCAAGACGGCGTGCGTGAAGGAATTTTAAAGGATTATTACACCAACGATTCTGGAAATATCTTGGCGCAGTTTACAAACGGCCAAGTCCGCTCCGTCGGCAAAGTCGCTCTCTATCACTTCCAAAACGAGCAAGGCCTTGCAAAAATGGGCGATAATATCTATTCGCAAAGCGCGAATTCCGGCGCGGCCTTTTTCTATAAAGACGCAGGCGGCAAAAGCATCTACGGCGCCAAACTAGCTAGCAGCATGCTCGAGCAGTCAAACGTCGATCTAGCCCAGGCTCTAACGGAAGTCATCGTCACGCAAAAAGCCTACGACGCTAACGCCAAGAGCATAACGACTAGCAACGAAATGCTCCAACGCGCAATCGAGCTAAAACGCTAAATTTAACCCGCGATTTGACGCGGGTTTTTTAATTTTAGCTGCAACCTTAAAGCCAAATTTAACGCGATAAAATAGTCTACTTCAAGATATCTAAATAATTTTTTAGCTAAAATCAGCCCCGAAAATTTACCGAATAAAGAAAAAAATTATGAACCGAAAAAGAATCTACAATCCAAGCTCAAATGAAAATTTGACCGACAGAAGAGTCTTTAACGGCAATCCGCACGGCATTTTAAATTTTACCAAGGCAAAATACCAGTGGGCGCTAAAGCTCTGGGACCTAATGGAAGCTAACACGTGGTTTCCAAAAGAGGTCGACACCACCGACGACGTACGCGACTACGCCTACAACCTCACTCAGGCCGAAAAACGCATGTACGACTTAGTCTGGAGTCAGCTCATCTCGATGGATAGCTTCCAGACAAACAACCTAGCCGACAACATCAACCCATACATCACCGCGCCCGAGATCAACGCCTGCCTAGCGCGCCAAGCCTACGAGGAGGCCAACCACTCCAAGTCCTACGCCGTCATGGTCGAGGCCATCTGCGACAACACCGATCTCATCTACGAGATGGAAAAGCACGACGAAGTGCTACGCGAGAAAAACGACTACATATCAAGCGTTTACGAGGAGCTTGCAGGCGAAGTCACAGACGAAAAGCTACTACTAGCCATGGTGGCAAATCAAATTTTAGAGGGCATTTACTTTTACAGCGGCTTTACGGCGATTTATGCGCTGGCGCGTGCGGGCAAGATGCTAGGCAGCGCGCAGATGATCCGCTTTATCCAACGCGACGAGATCACGCATCTACTGCTATTTCAAAACATGATAAACAGCGTCCGCACCGAGCGTCCCGATCTTTTTACGCCTGAAACTGAGGCAAAAATTTACGATATGTTCGAGCGCGCGGGCGAGCTTGAGATCAAATGGGGCAAATACATCACGCAAAACCAGATCATGGGCTTTACCGACGACATCATCGAGCAATACATCCGCTACCTCATCGATCAGCGCCTAGTCGCGATCGGCTTAAAACGCCGCTACAACGTCCCTCACCCGATCAAATGGGTCGATGATTTTGCTAAATTTAACGACCAAAAGTCAAATTTCTTTGAAGCGAAGGTCACAAACTACAGCAAGGGAAGCATCAGTTTTGACGACTTTTAGTCCAAATTTATGCCCTATCGTCCTAACTGCGCCGACCTGCCAGCAAAGACAAGACGAACTGCTAGAAAAAATCGCCGCCGCACCCAGACACTCTGTCATCTTAGCCAGCGAGCTATGCGTGAGCGGGTATGATTTCGATGGATTTTTTAGCGGCGCAAACCGCGCTATGCTGGGCGGTTCGATCGGCAGTTTCGACGCCATACTTTTTGAAGCGCTACAAGAAGCGCTAAGTCCCGATAAATTCCTCGGTCTCACGCACCTAACGAGCCTAAACCGCGCCAAAGGACTCGCGCAAATTTCAATCACGCAGGCGCAAAAAAACGAAATTTACAACGAATTTATCCTGCTAAACAGCCAAAACGTCTTTTACACGCAAAATAAATCAAAACTTTTTCGCCCAAATTTAGAGCATGAAATTTTCGCCTCAGGCGACGAGTCGGCGATAAAGCCTTTTGATTTTAAAGGGCTAAAAATCGGCGTTCTCATTTGCTTTGAGCTTAGATTTGCCCATCTTTGGCAGCAGCTAAAGGGCTGCGATATCATCCTCGCGCCCGCAATGTGGGGCAAGGCGCGCGAGGACGCATATCTTACGCTTTGCAAGGCTCTAGCGCTTGCTAACAGCTGCTACGTCGTAGCCGCAAGCTCGCTTGATTTAGAGTTTTCGGGCGTATTTTTGCCGAGCGGCGAATTTGCGAAAGAGGCTAAATTTGACGCAAATTTGATCCTTGAAACCAAACGAAATTTGGGGATTTTATGACCGCTCTTGAAAAATCAAAATGCACAAACATGGCCGATGAGATCGGCGATATACTCACTCTGACGCCCTCGCTTTACAAGGCTCTTTGCGACACTCCGCGCGAGATCTTTGCGCCCGTCACTCGCCACGCATACAGCCTAGACGCCCAGCCAATCGGCGGCAATCAATGGATCAGCTCGCCTCTAACGGTAGCCAAAATGACGCTGGCGCTTGAGGCCGAAGATATCGACAA
>NZ_CALIII010000129.1 GCF_938018145.1 uncultured Campylobacter sp. | reverse complement strand
GCTTTTACGCTTAGCGGCGTGAGCGACCCCGTTAAGAGCGATGAAATTTTGCATAAATTTTTCCGCAGCGAGATAAACCGCCTAAGCTACAACAACGTTTTTGTTTGCAAATTTGACGGCGAGATCGCGGGGGCGATTTGCGCTTACGACGGAGGCGAGATTGAAACGCTAGACGAGCCTATCAGGACGCATTTGCGAGAGCTTGGTTTAAATAAATTTCCGCAGACGGAGTGCTTCGCGGACGAGCTATATATAGATAGTCTTGCCGTGGACGAGAGATTTCGCGGACGAGGCATCGCAAAAGAGCTGATCAAATTTATCTTTACTCTAGCGTCAAAACGAAATATCAAAAAAGTAGCCCTCATCGTCGATGAAAAAAAGCCTAAAACTATGGCTTTTTACGAGCGTTTGGGCTTTGAGACCGACTGCGAAATGATCATAAATTCTCACAAATACTACCATATGATAAAGGAGATAAAATGACTAAATTTAAGGTTGCTAATATCCACTGCGAAAACTGCGCAAATACCATAAAAAACGCTCTTGAGGACGAATACGGCGAGATAAAGGTCGATCTTGGCGTAGAACCAAGGGTCGTGAGCGTAAATTTAGACGGCAAGGACGAGGCGAAATTTAAAGAGGAGCTGGATGATTTGGGATTTAGCGTCATAGAGAAAATTTGATGCAAAATATCAAACTAAACATCGCGGGCATGACCTGCGTAAACTGCTCAAACGCCATCGAGCGCGTAACTAAAAAGATCGCGGGCGTGCTAGACGCCAAGGTCAGCTTCGCAAACGGCTCGGGCGAATTTATCATAGAAAACGCCGAAGTACAAGCCGCGATAGAGGAAAAAATAAAAAAACTAGGCTACGGCGTGGCAAAGGATTTGGCGGAATTTGAAGCCAAACGCGAGAAACATATCTTAAATTTACGCCGAAATTTCCTAGCTGCGGCGGCTTTTAGCGCGGTGATCATGGCGCTTGAGATGAGCGAGCAGCCAAGCGCGGCAAAATCAGCCATCATGCTGGCGCTTGCCTTTATCACGATAGCTACGTGCGGGCGGGACTTTTTTATCCATGCTTACGGCGCGTTAAAAAATAAAAACTTCGACATGAACGTACTCGTCGCGCTGGGAACAAGCACGGCGTTTGCGTATTCGCTGGGGGTTTTTATCGCGGGCGAGCACCTACCCGAAAACATGCGCCACCTCTACGTTTCTGGCGCGTCGATGATAACGGCTTTCGTGCTGCTGGGTAAATTTTTAGAAGAGCGCTCAAAAGCTCGCGCAGGCGATTATATAAAATCGCTCATGGATATGTCGCCAAAGACCGCTCTTGTACTACAAAAAGACGGCAGCGCGCTGGAAGTGGATGCCGTGAGCCTAAAAATAGGCGACGTCGCGGTCGTAAAGAGCGGCTACGCGGTGCCTTGCGACGGAGTCGTGATAAACGGCGGCGCAGAGATCGATACCTCGATGCTAACGGGCGAGAGCCTGCCCGTCTATAAAAAACAAGGCGACGAGGTCAATGCCGGAACGATAAATTTAAACGGCTACATCAACGTAAAGGTTACAAAGCTCGCTAATCAAACGCTTTTGTCGCAAATTTTAGAGCTTTTAAGCGACGCGTCGAGCAAAAAGATGCCTATCAGCCGCTTTGCCGACCGCGTGGCAAATATCTTCGTGCCTAGCGTGATAGCTATCGCCGTCGTTACGTTTTTTGCGTGGTTTGCGCTTACGGGAAATGCGCTACAAGGCGTGCTAAGCGCGGTTTGCGTGCTCATTATCTCGTGTCCTTGCGCGCTGGGGCTTGCTACCCCGATAGCTATCGTCTCCTCGCTATCTCTAGGCGCTAAAAACGGAATCCTGATCAAAAATCCAGAAGTTTTAGAGATTCTTGGCGGCGTGAAATACGCGGTATTTGACAAAACCGGAACGCTAACCAAGGGCGAAATTTCGGTAAATTTTACCGATATAAACGATGAAAATTTAGCCAAAATCGCCGCTCTAGAGGCTAAAAGCTCGCACCCGATATCGGCTGCGATCGTTAGATACGCAAATGAGCTGGGGCTTAAAATTTTAGGCGATGAAAAGGGTTTTGAAAATATCGCGGGACGCGGCGTAAAGAGCGACGATGATAGCGTGATAGCGGGCAACGAGGCATTTTTGAGCGAGCTTGGCGTAGAAATAAGCGCGCAGGCTAAAGAGCAAATCGCCAAAGCGCAAAACGAAGGAAACGGCGTGGTGCTCGCTGCCGTGGATAAAATTTACGTAGGATTTATCGCGCTTAGCGATACGATAAAAGAGGACGCCGCGCAGGCTATGCAAAGCCTAAAAGACATCGGTATAACGCCCGTGATGCTAACCGGAGATAACGCCTTCACCGCAAAAAACGTGGCTGGCAAGCTAGGCGTCGAAAAGGTCTTTGCCGGTATGCTGCCTAATGAAAAATTTGAAACCATAAAACGCCTGCAAGAAGAGGGTGCAGTGCTATTTGTCGGCGACGGTATCAACGACGCCGCACCGTTAAAGCAAGCAAATGTGGGTATCGCGATGAGTAGCGGCGCGGACATCGCAAAAGAAGCCGGCGACGTAGTGCTGGTAAAAAACGACCTAAAAAGCGCGGTAGCTACGATAAATTTAGCCAACGAGACGATGAAAACGATAAAGCAAAATTTGTTTTGGGCGTTTGTTTATAACGCCGTTTGTATCCCGGTTGCGGCCGGGGTTTTGGCGCCTCTAGGACTCATGCTAACGCCTGTTTACGGGGCTGCGGCGATGTGCTTTAGCTCGGTCACGGTCGTGTTAAATTCGATCAGATTACGATTTAAGCAAATCTAAAATTTAGCCTAAATTTTGTAAAATCCCGCAAAAAACAAAAAAGGAAAAAGATGAATTTGGGTAAATTTTACGCCGTGATCGCAAGGATATTTGCATTAAATTTCGCTCTGCCGCCGAGTGCAAAGCTTTTTAGCGAGCTAAATAAAAATCCGAAATGGATAATAACAAACGATAGCGAAGCAAACGCCAAGGGGCGCGAGCTATACGAGGAGTCGATAAAAACTGAGAATATCCTGGAGATCACAAAGGACTTTGCAAATTTGAAAAAATATTTTAACGCGGAGTTTTTTTTCGAGGGCGATAAGGCGCGCCTTGAAGGCTTTTATAAAAAGTGCAAATTTAGCCCAAATTTAAACGTCAGCGCGCTTGATAGCCTAACGAACGAGCTCTCGTTTTTCTCCTCCGTCGTCGAGCTAAAACAAGACGAACAGACGAAGGAAATTTTGGGCGTTTTGCTAAGCTCCTATCTACTACCCTACGCTAAAAAGCTAGCACCCGTCCTGCAAAACGAAGCGGGAAGTAAATTTTACCGCGCGATGGGCTATCTTTTTGAGGATTTTGCGAGCGGTATCGAAAATACGCTAAAAGTCAAAGTCGTACCTAGATGAGTTGGTGGAACGACTTTTATATAAATTTCGACCCGGTCGCGTTTGAGCTGTTTGGCATCAAGGTGCACTGGTACGGGATAATGTACGTCCTGGCGCTACTCGTGGCGCTCGGGGTGGCTAAATTTATCGTCAAGCGCGATAATATGCAAATCTCAAATTCGCTACTTGATAATTATTTCTTTTGGGTGGAAATCGGCGTGATACTGGGCGCGAGGCTCGGCTACATCGTCATTTACGATCCAAATACCGCTTATTATCTCACTCATCCTTGGCAGATTTTTAACCCCTTTCACAACGGTGAATTTGTAGGCATTCGCGGCATGAGCTATCACGGCGCTGTGGTCGGGTTTTTGATAGCGACGTGGGCCTTTTGCCGTAAATTTAAGCAAAATTTGTGGCAGCTTTTGGATCTCGTCGCACTTAGCATCCCGCTTGGATATTTTTTCGGTCGTATCGGAAATTTTTTAAACCAAGAGCTGTTCGGTCGTATCACGGACGTCTCATGGGCGATCAACGTCGCGGGACAGATGCGTCATCCATCGCAAATTTACGAAGCGGTTTTAGAAGGGCTTGCGGTTTTTGCTATCCTTTTTGTTTATAGAAAATTTAAAAAATTTGACGGCGAACTCATCGCTCTTTATGCCATACTTTATACCTTTGCCAGATTTGTTTGCGAGTTCTTTAGAGAGCCTGATTTCGGGATCGGCTTTGTATTTTTAAATTTATCTATGGGGCAAATACTATCCTTTTTAATGTTTGCGTGCGGCATTTTCCTTTATATTATCTTAAATAAAAAATATACAAAGTTTTAAAAGGTTTTTAAAGTAATTTACGATACTATTATGCCGTTTTTATAGTATCGTAATTTAATTTTCTTTTAAGTTATGATAACTTATCTCAATTTTATAGGAGGGCTCATGAGTGGGCTAATCGAGGGCTTCTTAGGTAGGCAAGCGGATACGAAAAAAAGTCGTACTCCTGCCGTTTGGGACAGATGGCAAAGTATAACGGGACTGATTTTGGCCTGTTTTATTTTGTGTCACATGGTATTTACCTCTACCATTTTATTCGGCAAGGGCGCATTTAACGCCGTTGTAGGTTTTGCGGAGGCTAAATTTTTATTCGGCGAGGCTACGTGGTGGATCACTAACGTTATAGCTGCTGTAATATTTGTCGTTTTTATCGCTCACGCATTTTTAGCGATGAGAAAATTCCCTGCAAACTACAGACAATACATCATGTTTAGAGGTCACAAAGACCGCATGAAGCACCTTGACACTACGCTTTGGTGGTTTCAGTTTTTGACCGGTTTTGCTCTATTTTTCGCAGCCAGCGCGCACTTAGTCGATATAATATTTGGCGGACATATCACTGCCGATAAATCAGCGGCCGCATTTCATCAACTAGAAATTTTCTACTTCGCTTTACTTTTATTTATGGTTGTTCACGCTAGCGTGGGAATGTACCGCCTATACGTAAAATGGATAAGTATCGACGGAGTAAACAAACAAGAGATGTTCGCAAAAAGAAATAAAGCCAAAACTGCGATATTTGCGGTTTTTGGAGTGCTCGCGGTCATCGCGCTGATCGCCGATTTCGTGTGGATCAGTCTTTAGGAAAAGGAGCTTTAAAAAATGAACGTAAAATATTATGACGCATTAGTTATCGGAGGCGGTCTAGCGGGTCTGCGAGCCGCCGTTGCCGCAGGAGAAAAAGGGCTAAGTACGGTAGTTTTAAGCCTAATCCCAGTTAAGCGCTCGCACTCTGCGGCTGCGCAAGGCGGCATGCAAGCCTCTTTGGGAAATTCAAAAATGAGCGAAGGCGACAACGAGGATGTGCACTTTGCAGACACCGTAAAAGGTAGCGACTGGGGCTGTGATCAGCAAGTTGCACGTATGTTTTGTCAAACCGCGCCTAAGGCGATCCGCGAGCTAGCTGCTTGGGGCGTGCCTTGGACTCGTATAACAAAAGGCGAGAGAAGCGCTATCATCAACGCTCAAAAAACGACTATCGTAGAAAAAGAAGAGGTCCACGGACTCATCCACTCTCGCGACTTTGGCGGAACTAAAAAATGGAGAACATGCTTTACGGCCGATGCCACCGGACACACTATGCTTTTTGCCGTAGCAAACGAAGCTCTAAAACATAACGTCGAAATCCACGACAGAAAAGAAGCTATCGCGCTAATCCACGCAAACAACCGCTGTTACGGCGCGATCGTTCGCGATCTAGTTAACGGCGAGATCACGGCATACGTCGCAAAAGGCACGCTAATCGCTACGGGCGGCTACGGAAGGGTTTATAAACACACCACAAACGCCGTAGTTTGCGAGGGTATCGGCGCGGCCATCGCTCTTGAGACTGGCGTAGCTCAGCTAGGAAATATGGAAGCGGTGCAGTTTCACCCGACTCCGATCGTTCCGAGCGGTATCTTGCTAACGGAAGGTTGCCGCGGCGACGGCGGAATTTTACGCGACGTGGACGGATATCGCTTTATGCCCGACTACGAGCCTGAGAAAAAAGAACTAGCTAGCCGCGACGTCGTAAGCCGCCGCATCATGGAGCATATCCGCGCAGGCAAAGGCGTACCTAGCCCATACGGATATCACGTTTGGCTAGATATCTCGATCCTAGGACGCGAGCATATCGAGAAAAACTTACGCGACGTTCAAGAAATTTGCGAAATCTTTAACGGCATCGATCCTGCCGACACCGAAGTGTATACCGACGAGAACGGACGACAGCGCGGTAAAGGCTGGGCGCCGATCCTACCTATGCAGCACTACTCTATGGGCGGCATAAAAACTAAGCCTACAGGCGAGAGCCCGACGCTAGCGGGTCTATTTAGCGCCGGCGAGGCTGCGTGCTGGGATATGCACGGATTTAACCGTCTAGGCGGCAACTCCGTTTCAGAAACTGTCGTCGCAGGCATGATCGTGGGCGATTATTTTGCTGACTACTGCAGTAAGCACGAGATCGAGATAAATACTAACGACATCGAAAAATTCGTTAAAAAAGAGGAAGACTATCTAAAAAGCCTTGTCGAAAAAGAGGGCAAATTTAACGTATTTGAGATCAAAAACAAGATGAAAGACATCATGTGGGAGCACGTGGCGATCTTTAGAACGGGCGAAGGTCTAGCCGTAGCGGTAAAAGAGCTAGAAGAGCTTTATAAACAATCTTTAGACGTCAAAGTCACAAACAAGGCGCTATTTGGCAACCCTGAGCTTGAGGAAGCCTACCGCGTACCAAAGATGCTAAAACTAGCCCTTTGTATCGCAAAAGGCGCGCTTGATCGCACCGAGAGCCGCGGAGCGCACTGCCGCGAGGACTATCCGAAACGCGACGACCTAAACTGGCTAAACAGAACTCTAACTAGCTGGAAAGAGGGCGATACGCTACCGACTATCGTGTATGAGCCGCTTGATATTATGAAAATGGAAATTCCGCCGGCATTCCGCGGATACGGAGCTAAGGGTAACATCATCGAGCACCCGGACAGCGCCGTACGCCAAGCGCAGGTCGATGAGATCCGCGCCAAAATGGAAGCCGAAGGCAAAGGCAGATACGAGATCCAAGAAGCGCTAATGCACTATGATCTTCAGCCTAAATATAAAGCACCAAACGAAAGAGCAGGAATAGGATATGAGTAGAAAAATAACCATAAAAGCATTTAAATATAATCCGTTAAGCAAAATTTCAAAGCCGCATTTCGCGACCTACGAGCTAGAAGAAACCGACGGCATGACGCTTTTTATAGCGTTAAATCAAATTCGCGAGAAATTTGACCCGGATCTTAGCTTTGACTTCGTTTGCCGCGCCGGTATCTGCGGTAGCTGCGGTATGCTAGTTAACGGTACGCCAAAGCTTGCTTGCCGTACGCTAACCAAAGACTATCCAAACGGCGTGATCGAGCTTATGCCTCTGCCGGTATTTAAGCTACTAAAAGACCTAAGCGTAGACACGGGCAACTGGATGAACGCGATGAGTAAGCGCGTGGAGAGCTGGATACACACCGACCACGAGACCGATATCTCTAAGCTTGAGGAAAAAGTCGAGCCTGAAGTAGCGCAAGAGGTATTTGAGCTTGACCGCTGCATCGAGTGCGGTATCTGCGTGGCTGCGTGCGGTACGGCTATCATGAGGCCTGATTTCATCGGTGCGGTCGGACTTAACCGCGTAGCTAGATTTAAAATCGACGCGCTTGATAAACGAACCGACGAGGACTTTTACGAGCTTATCGGCGATGATGACGGCGTGTTTGGCTGTATGACGCTGCTAGGCTGCGAGGATAACTGCCCTAAACACCTCCCGCTACAAAGCAGGATCGCGTATATGCGCAGAAAGATGGCTGTAATAAAGTAGCCAAGGGGTCGTGAGACCCCTTTTAAATTTAACTTCAAATTTTACTCTACTTTTTCTTAAATTTTATTGCCAAATTTATCTTTTAAATTGGATTAAATTTATTCAAATTTGATGATCTACGTTGTATGCGATTTTTGAAAAACATGTATATATAAAAACGTCAATTTTTACTTTAATAAAAATAGCATTTTTGGTCTCATCAGGCTTATTTTTAGAGGTATGATAAGGTAAAAATGTTTTAAAATTTGTATTTTAGTTGATTTTAAAATCTTGCAAAATGATAAATGGTGGAAGCAAGGTTGTTCGAAATTTTGCTTTAAATATCGTTTTTATCGTGTTTTGTTAAAAAATAAAGCCAATTTTTACACACTTAAAAACACAGTCGTAGCAGTTTACGAGGTTGTTAAAAAGTTTAAGCTAATCGGCGGTAAAAAATCGGTAATGAAAAGTTTGGTTTTTAATACAAAAACGAGGAAAAACCCTAAAATAGGCACTTTGTGATTTAAGCATTCGCCGTTTTTAACTTTCAAACGCTTAAACGGCTAAATTTTCTTAAGAATTGAGATGTTTCACGGCTTTTTTAGCTCGAAACTTAATTAAGGTTAAAATGTGAAACAAAAGCCGTTTTTATTCGTTTCACGCTTGCCACTCGTTGGCTTTGTAAATGCCTAAAACGTAAATAGCCTCGTCCTCTATTGCAAACGGTATTACATAGCTTTTAAAAATTAAATCCCTTATGCTCTCATCGTCAAAATTAATGGACTTGCGACAAATAAGAGGCGTTTGCGCCGTGCGTTCTATCTTTGCGATAAGCTCGTTTCTAAACTCTCGCGCCCTATTTAGGCTGTCTTTTGCGATAAAATCAAATATCGTCTTTAACTCGCGCTCAAATTTAGGCTTGTATTTTATTACCATTGCATAACCCGCGCTTTTAGCTCGTCGTGGCTTATCGTTTCAAACTCTCCGCGCCTGATAGCTTCAATGTCTGATAATATCTCGGTTTTGATAGCCTCTAGCTTTTTGCGCGCCTGAGCTTCATCTATTAGCCCTTTGCCTTGTAGAGCTTCATCGGCTCGAGCGTTTAGCTCTTTAGTGTAATCATCGCTTAGGCTTAGCTTCACGCCGTCAAATTTAGCTAGCGTGATTAGTATCTCTCTCGCCTTTTCTATGAAATCGGCGTTATCCGTTCGTATGGTTAGAGTTTGCATTTCCTAGCCTTTGTTTTAAAATCCTATGAGCCATTTTAACCGCTTAGGGCTTAGGGTTTTATTAGTGTTCGTTTTTTCGTTCGTCCGTATTAGCGAAATAGGATTTAATTGCGCTAAATTTAAGCGTTTTTACTGTGTTGTAGCGTTCGGTTTTTACTACTTCTACGAACTAATGTTACGCTCCGTCTTTTTACGCCTTTGGTAAAATTTGGCGAAAATATGGCATAATCTGCCCGTGAATAGGCGAAAGGGTTGAGCGAAAGTGAAATACCCCAGCTTCTTAGCAAAGCATTACCGCCCCGTTCGGCGCGTAGTTTTATGCTGCGTTGTTCGTCCGTGTGAGGGTTGGGCGGTCTCGCCGCCTATTTAGTAAAAGGTCTCTAAGAGAGCCGTCTTGGAGTAAAGTCTTAGCGTCGAACGTCTTAAGACTTCCTTGTAAAGCAAGCGAACGGTCAAAATCGATAACGACCCAGCATAGCCTGCCCGGGGTTTCCCTGTGTAGAGGAAGGTGGCTCTACTGCTTGCTTTTACTTCTTTTTGTATTCCCTATTAAACACGCTGTAAGCTTCTGCGTTCGCGAAGTCGTCACGGTCAAATATCGGGCTTTTGTCTCTAAACTTCATCAGCAAATTTAAATAAGCCTCTTTTGGGTTATCGCTCACTTCTAGCAAGGCTTTTAAATACTCGTCTTTGTAGCGTCCGAATGAAAAATCTTTGTAAATCGTCTTAGCGTCTAAATTTAGCGCATAAGCTACGGCGTGAGCCATAAGGCGCAAGTCGTCTTTAAAAAATCGCGATAGCTCGTAAAATAGATCTATGTCGTAAGTTTTCACGCGTCGCGCTTTATTATGATTTGCGTTAGGGCGTTGGTCGTGCCTTGCTCGCCTAAATCGTAATTTTTGCCTAGTATCGTTTCTTTGTTTCTAGCCGTTATTCTGCTATGTAGCTCAAT
>NZ_CALIII010000128.1 GCF_938018145.1 uncultured Campylobacter sp. | reverse complement strand
ACTAAGGCAAAATCTTCAAAGAAAAAAGTTGAAGAAAGCGTAGGCAAGGAAGTTGAAGCTAAAAAACCTACAAAGAAAAAATCAGAATAATTATATGCCATCGTAGTTCAAATTTGAGCCTATAAATTAAACTGTGTAAATCCTTTTTGATAAATAATCAGAAAGGATTTACGCGAAAATATCTCCTGCTGATTCTATAACACCTTGCAATTAACCAAATCAACTAAAGCTACGCTATCTATACCGAGGCAAATGCAAAATTTAAGTTCTACGTCAGATATAATTCAAGATATTAATAGCTAATTTCTATTGGTAAATGCTAGTAAACGATAATGAACAAAATTTTACACGCGCTATTTCTCTGTCGGTAGCTGTAAAGGTAATATATTAAAAATGCCAATATGGCGTCATTACTGGCAATGCAAACCAACTCTTTGCACGCGGGTTTATGTGTTTAATCAAAATATCTAAAATTTCAAAACATCGCCATCAAATTTAGATTTCTACTTTTTTAACTAAAATTTTACCAGGTAAATTTATAAACAAAAAATCAGCAAATTTTGTTAAAAACATATCTTGTGTGCCGAATTTTGCACCCTACGTTGTTTTTAAAGGTTAATCTGTGAATACTTACTTTTGAAATTCTTTTAGGCTCAACGTAATTTAGTGCAAACATAAGGAGCATTAAGTTACGTTGAGCTTTTTTATATATGGTTCTAATTATTTAAATTTTGACCTAATCCCCTGTGTATAGAGAAGTAAGCGTCAAATTTGCTAAATTTTTACAATGCAGTATCTAAAAGTAACATTAACCAAAAAAACTAAATATTATTCATTATTTTTATTGATTTTTTTACTCATTCCTAAGCTTCGCGACTGTATATTACCTATATATTTACTTTATTTTTAAGGAGGCTTTATGCAAGAGGCAAACGACGGCAAAAAGCTAGCGATCGGCACCGTTGCCTTGATCCTAGCTATCGTCTTTTTCGGCGGTTTCTTAAAGGATGTCGCAGGCGGTATTTTTGATTTCGGTAAATTAACCGGACAGTTTCCGGAGTGGTTTAAAACCGCAGGCGGCACAAGCGCAAAGGGTGGTTTTATATTTGCACTCAGTCTGGTTCCTGCGATCATGCTCGCTCTTGGGTTTGTTGCGATATTTGAGAGATATTACGCGCTTTACGCAGCTTCACGCTGGCTTACTCCCGTGCTAAAGCCTCTCATCGGTATCCCGGGCTGCTGCTCGATCTCGCTCATAGCTAGTACGCAAAGCACCGACGCAGGTAGCTCTACGGCAAAGTTTTTACGCCAAGACGGCAAGATCACGCACAAAGAGCTTTTGATATTTGCCGCATTTCAGTTTAGCGCGGGCGCGATGATCACGAATTTCCTAGCGTCTTTCGCTCCGTTGCTCACGGTAGCCGATAAAAACGGAGCTCAGGCGCCTATATCTATCGCGGCTGGCTTGGGAATCATTTTGGTGTTTAAGGTATTTGGGGCAAATTTGATGAGACTTTACGTCAAAAAATTCGTAAAAGACGGGGAGACTGAAGTATGAGCGAGCAAGCTAATAATAAATTATTAACCGACGTTTTCGTAGAAGGCGCTAGAAAGGGCTGGGATATCGCCGTTCACAACACTATCCCAAACGTCCTTATGGCTTTTGTAATCATCCACATCCTAAAAGTTTCTGGCGCGCTTGATATCATAGGCAAGTATCTTGGCTTCGTCATGTTGCCGCTTGGGCTTCCGGGCGAGTCGATAGCGGTTATCATGGCGGCGTTTCTTAGCTGGGGCGGGTCTGCGGGCGTGCTAGTGGCGCTGGTTCAGGGCGGCACCCTAACGGCTCCAGATATCGCAGTACTGATCCCGGGCATGGCGCTAGTAGGCTCTACGGTGCAGTATATGGGACGCGTCCTAGGTGTGCTGGGCATCCCTGGCAAGCACTACTTGGTGCTATTTGGCATATGCATCCTAAATGCCTATCTAGCGATGTTTGTGATGAGCATCATCGTATAAAGGACGGTCTATGAAACAAGAGGAGCTAAAACAATATCTAGCTGAGCTAAAGGAGCTAACCGATATCGAGAGTCCGACGTCTAGCGTAGAGGGCGTAAATAGCGTCGCAAAGTGGTTTATGAATAAGGCAGAAACGCTCGGCCTAAAGCATGAAAAGGTAGCGCTGGGCACCGATAAGGTCGCCGACTGCCTACTCATCTCAAACAACCCGAATGCGATGAAATTCGACGTGCTTTTTGTCGCGCACATGGATACGGTTTTCCCTGTTGGCTCGGTGCAAAACACTCCTTTTACCCAAAATGAGAGCAGGGTAAATGCGCTAGGCGTCATAGATGACAAGGGCGGCGCACTGCTGTCGCTCTACGTCATCAAGGAGCTTGATCTTAGTAAAATCAACGTCGCTTTGTTTCTAAACTCGCACGAGGAGACGGGGTCGAATTTCGCCAAAGAAAAGATCCGCGAATACGCGAGAAAGTCCAAATTTTGCCTCGTGATGGAGCCTGCTCGCGAGGACGGCTCGATGGTGGCGACTAGAAAAGGCGTGATGACCTACGTGATAGATTTTCACGGCGTGGGCGCGCATGCGGGCAACCACCCCGAGCGTGGTCGTTCGGCGCTCGTCGAGGCGGCAAATTTCGTAGTCGAGCTATCAAAGCTGACTGATTTTGCGGCTGGGCATACCTTTAACTCCATCATCACAAACGGCGGCACCGCGCAAAACGTCGTGCCCGAGTTTGCCAGCGTGACGTG
>NZ_CALIII010000127.1 GCF_938018145.1 uncultured Campylobacter sp. | reverse complement strand
AAACTATTAGCGTTTAGAGAATTGCGGGCTTCTTCTAGCTTTTCTTCTACCGAATTTCTTACGCTCGACGACGCGTGAGTCGCGAGTTAGTAGGCCTTTTGGTTTTAGTGTTGCTCTAAAGTCGGTATCAAATAGAGCTAGTGCTCTTGATATGCCGTGTCTTAGCGCCTCAGCCTGAGCAGAGTATCCGCCGCCTAGAGTCGTTGCAGTTACGTCTACAGAGCTCTCTTGTTTTGTTAAAAGTAGAGGTTGAACCACTTTTAGCTTGATAGCCTCGTGTCCGCCGAGCCAAGTGTTTAGATCAAGTCCGTTTACTAAAATTTTACCGCTGCCCGGTTTTAGCCAGACTTTTGCTACGGCAGTTTTTCTTTTACCGGTTGCATAAACTTTCGCCATGATTATTTTCCTTCTTTTTTAGCTATTTGAGCCGTGTGCGGATGCTCGCTGCCGGCGTAAACTTTTAGTTTTTTTATCATCTCTCTGCCGAGTTTTGTTTTTGGAAGCATTCCGCGAACGGCTAGCTTGAACAGTTTTTCAGGTTTGTCAGCCAAAAGCTCGCCGAATTTCTCGCTTTTCGTGCTACCGAAATATCCTGAATGGCGGTGATAAAGCTTTTGCTCGGCTTTATTGTTGCCCGTAAATTCGGCTTTAGAAGCGTTGATTATGATAACGTAATCGCCGCAATCGACATTCGGAGTGAAATTTGGTTTATGCTTACCGCGAAGCAGCGTAGCTACCTCGGTTAGCAATCTACCAAAACGCTTGCCTGCCGCGTCAAGCACGATCCACTCGCGCTCCACTTCGTTTGGTTTTGTTATTTTCGTCATTTTCTTACCCTTTAGATAATTTTAAGTCGTGATTGTATTCAAATGCACCTTACAAATAGCTTAATTTAAGCTATATTTAAATATCAATGCTTCGAATTTCGTCCCGTAAAGCGTAAAATATCGCCGCCCTCACGCTCAAATTCGGGTAAATTTGAGCCAATATTTTTTTGTATTCCGCCACTTGCGCGATATTTTCATCTATATTTTTATCGCTCGTTTTATAGTCGATCACGCAGATTTCGGTTTCGTCCAAGCAGAGCAAGTCAAGCTGTTTTAACGCACCCTCATATCGCAAAGGCTGCTCTTTAAACGCACGCTTTCCCTGCGTCATTTGCTTAAATTTAGGCTCGTTTATCAAACTTAGCCCGCGCGCGTAAATTTCATCCAGCTCGCCTTCGTCCAAAAATTTATAAAACGCGTTTCGCATCGAAATTTGCGCCGTTTTTAGCGAGCTCTCGTCAAATTTTTCCGCCATTTCTAGCAGATAGTGTAGCGCCAAGCCAAAATAAATCGCCTTTTGATTTTTGCCCTCGGTTTTGGGCGTTTCATCTACGATTTGCTTTGAAATTTGAGCTAGTTTAATAGGCTCAAATTTGCCTGCCGACGTCAAATTTCGCGCCTTGCTAGGCGTCGGCTCGCCGAAGCTAAAATCAACCAAATCAAGATACTCTATAACCTCGCCGCTACTCTCATACGCCCCAAAAAAGCTCGGGTTTCTGCCGTTCGCGCCCGTTTTTTTTACGATGATTAGCCCACTGATCGCCCGCGTTAGCGCGACGTAGAGCTTGTTCATATCCTCTTCGCGCTCGAGCCGCGCCGCCTTTTCTTTTAGCTGAGCAAACTCCTCGTCGATGCACTGTTTTTTGACGTTGTGGCGCACCTGCCAGGAGCCCTCGTCGGCGTCGTATTCCGCGATAAAATTTGACCCGTCGTGCCGCCCTGCGCCCATTTTATCGCACACGATCACGTTTTCAAACTCCAGCCCCTTTGACTTATGCACGGTCATGATTTTCACGCCCTCGCCGCTTTTTGCGCTCGCTTTTGCCTCAAATCTATCAAGATTATAGATAAACTCGGTCAAATTTGAATAGGGCTGCGCTAGCTCAAGCAGCCGCAAAACGTCCGCGTCGCTTATATCTACACCGAGCTTGCCCGCTAGATAGTGCAGGCTCTCAAGCGCCGATTTTTGCGGATTTACGCTCAGTTCTACGGCGTTTACGTCAAGGATCGCTTCGGTATTTAGCTTGTAAATTCGCTCGCCAAATAGGCAAAATTTAGCGTACTCCACTACTGCGCGCGCGTTTTTACTAGCTAGCAGAGGCATCACGCCCTCGCTCACGCTTTTTATGCCGGCTTCGTCAAGCAAATTTGCGATTTTATTTATATCGTCGTTTTTCCAGCAAAGCACGGTGATATCGTCTTCACAGACCCCTTTTCCAAGCAGAAATTTAACCTGTTGCGTCGCTTCTGCCGCTACGTCATCGCCGCTACTTACCCGCACGAATCCAAGATCATCCGCCTCCGCCTCAAAATACGGCATCCGGCCTACCAAATTTACTCGTTCACCCTCTTTTTGGGGTGTTCTTTGCGGTTTAAAATTTTCGATCTTGCCTGCAAATACGGCATTCGTAAATCTCACTAGCGCCTTTTTGCTGCGGTAATTTACCTCCAAATTTTGCGCTTTGATCTGCGGAAAATCTCGCATCAGCTTGCCAAAAAGCTCCTTTTTGCCGCCGCGAAAGCGGTAAATGCTCTGCTTTACGTCGCCGACGTAAAAAAAGCTGCCAAGCCCGTTTTGTCCGTATCCGGCGACGATTTCTTCGATAAGCGGACGCATGATCTCGTACTGCGCGACGTTGGTGTCTTGAAACTCGTCTATTAGCAGGTGATTTATACGTCCGTCGAGCCTAAAATAAAGCATCTGCGCGTCCGTCTCGCCGCCTCGCAAAAGCTCGTAAACCAGGCGCGTCACGTCGCTAAATGCGAGCGAATTTAGCCTTTTGTTTAGCGAGATTTTGCACTCTTT
>NZ_CALIII010000126.1 GCF_938018145.1 uncultured Campylobacter sp. | reverse complement strand
AAAAAATCCAAAAAGCATCAGTATCGATTTTAGTAAAAAAGTGCTGCTAATCACGGGTGTGAACGCGGGCGGTAAATCAATGCTGCTAAAATCGCTGATAGCGGCAGCGTTTCTAGCCAAATATCTGCTGCCGATGCACATAAACGCGCAAAATTCGCAGATCGGAAATTTCAAGGAATTTGACGCCATCATCGAGGATCCGCAAAATGTGAAAAACGACATCTCGACCTTTGCCGGGCGTATGGTGCATTTTTCCAAGCTTTTTACGAAAAAAAACCTGCTCATCGGAGTCGATGAGATTGAGCTCGGAACGGACTTTGAGGAGGCGGCGAGCCTGTATGGCGTGATGATCGAGCGGCTGATGAGTCAGGATATCAAGATGATCATCACCACCCACCACAAGCGCCTTGCTATGCTACTAGCTAAAAACCCCGACGTAGAACTCGTCGCGGCGCTTTATGACGAGGAAAACTCGCGGCCTAAATTTGAGTTTTTAAAGGGTACGATCGGCAAATCATACGCCTTTGAGACCGCGGCTAGATACGGCATCGCGGCAAATTTGGTCGCGCAGGCGAAAAAAATCTACGGCGAGGACAAAGAAAATCTAAACGAAATCATCACAAAGACGTTAAATTTAGAAGTGCAGCTCAAAGAAAAACTCGAAAGTGCCGAGAAAAAAGAGCAAAAGCTAGACTCCCTAATCGAAAATTTAAAAGAGCAAAAAGAGCGCGCCGAGGCCGAGCAGCACGAGGTGATAACGCGGCTGGAGCGGGAGTATTTTAAGGCGATAAACGAGGCTAGACGCGCGATAAATTTAGACGACACAAAGGAAAAACAGCGCGCCCTAAACCGCGCAAACGAGGCTAAACGCGCCGTGCAAAAACCAGAAATCTCCGCCCCGCCCGAGCTAAAAGTCGGCGACCGCGTAAAATACGGCAAGATAAAGGGCGTCGTCGCAAGCCTAAGTAAAAACGACGCCGTGATACAAACCGATAACGTGAGCATGCGCGTGCCGATAAATCAGCTAAAAATCAGCGGCGAAACGCCCGCACCACCTAAAAAATCAGGCATAAATCTAAGCGTGCAAAAGCCGCAAAACGCTAGCGTCACGCTCGATCTGCACGGACTGCGCGCGGACGAAGCGGTGCAAAAGCTGGATAAATTTATCTCAGATAGCCTAGTGATGGGCTTTGACGAGGTGCAGGTGTACCACGGCATCGGCACGGGCAAGCTCGCCTACGCGGTCAAAAACTTCTTGCGCGAACATCCGAGCGTGAAGGAGTTTTTCGACGCGCCGGCGGGGCAGGGGGGATTTGGAGCGCAGATAGTGCGGCTGTAAATTTGCCTTGCGGCGGCTTGTCTTTTTGCCCTATACTTCGTTGGATTTCGCTGCGGGCTGCAGTCACGTATTATATAT
>NZ_CALIII010000125.1 GCF_938018145.1 uncultured Campylobacter sp. | reverse complement strand
AAAAAGCAGAACAAAAGTTCTGCCTGCTTAAAGTAACCGTTAAAAAATGAATGCCCAGAAATAAATTATTCTGAAATGATATCAGCTATAAAACAAGAAAAAGTAAAGAAAATGAAAATATCTGCAGATAAAACATATGTAAAGTATGTATATAATGATAAAAATGCAAATTTAATTAGAAAATTTAAACCATCTAAACATAAATTTGCTGATTCTATTTACAAATTTGATTTACAGTCAATAATTTTAACGCGGAAATTTTTAAAATTTGAGTATAAAAAATAAAAAGACCGCCATCGCGGCCTTAAATTTCGTAGCTTACATACACCCGCAGCCGCAGCCTCCGCTTGATTTTATCGCGTCAAATACCGCGTCGTAGTTTGGCTCGTCCGTGATCTCTGGGACGATTTGTTTGTGGATGACGACGCCATCTTTGATAACAAAAACAGCTCTGGCTAAAAGCCCAGCAAGCGGCCCTTCGCCGATGATTATGCCGTATTTTTCGCCAAATTCTCTAGCTCTAAAGTCGCTGCCGACTTTTAAATTTTTGATGCCCTCCGTAGAGCAAAATCTACCCATCGCAAACGGCAGATCCATCGAGATCACGCTTAGTTTGATTGCCTGTTTCGCGGCCATTTTTTCGTTAAATTTACGCGTCTCAGTCGCGCAAACGCCAGTATCTAGCGACGGGACAACTACTAGTATCTCGATGCCGTTGTTACCGCCGACCTTAAACTCGCCTAGATCCTGTCCGACTAGCGTGACCTCTGGAGCATACGAACCTACAAATACCTCTTCGCCTTTTAGCGCGATGTCTGCGCCGTGAAATTTGACTTTTGCCATATTTTTCCTTTGTTTTAAATTTAATCGTAACGCGAATATTACCATACTTTTAATAATGGCTGAAAAACAAAGGTGCGCCAATAAATTTAAGATGGTAGTTATCTACAAAGTGCTATACTATTTGACATCAATTATCAAGGAGTGACAAATGAGCGACAAAGAAATCCTAGCTTCGCTTGAGGCAAAACGCACCAAATGCGTCGTTTACACCCGCGTAATGGGCTACCACCGCCCGGTAGAGAGCTTTAACCTCGGCAAAAAAGGCGAGCACAAAGAGCGCGTCAAATTTTGCGAGCCAAAATCCCGCTAAACTCCTGCGAGTAAAACGTGAAAGACGCTGATTTTCCGCTTTACTCGCTCACCCCCTTTACGACTCTCGACTACCCCGACAAAACGGCCTGTATAGCGTGGTTTGCGGGCTGCAACATGCGCTGCGCCTATTGCTACAACGTCCCTATCGTCACTGGCGCGGGACAGATCAGCCGTGCTGAGTTTATCAAATTTTTAGACAAGCGCAAAGGCAAGCTTAGCGGAGTGGTTTTTAGCGGCGGCGAATGCACGCTTAGCCCCGCGTTTTTACCGCTAGCTAGCGAAGTAAAGTCTCGCGGCTTTTCGCTCAAAGTCGATACCAACGGCTCAAATTTGACCGCGCTTGGGCAGGCTATCTCGCTAAATTTGATCGACTACATCGCGCTTGATTTTAAAGCGTCGAAAGAGAAATTTCTAAAGGTTACCGGATCAAATTTATATAAAAATTTCTTGCAAACGCTTGAGTTTTTGCTGCAAAGCGGCCTTAAATTTGAGGTTAGAACAACGGTATATGCGGACTTGCTAGATGAGGGCGATATCTCGGCGATGAGCGAGATTTTGTACGAGCACGGATACAGAGGCGTTTATTACCTGCAAAATTTCCTCGATACGGGCGAAAATTTCGGAAATTTAGCGCAGGTAAAGGCTAAATTTGATCCAAATTTAATCCGTTCAAATTTGGAAATAGGGCTTAGGAATTTTTAGTAAATTTAGTTAAATTTCACTCGAAAAAATGGTAAATTTTTATTTCCAGTTGTGATATTTGCTAATTTTAATAAACGTCACGATCTTTTTTAGCTCGGGCGCGTCGCTTAGAGCCTGCACTTTTATGTTATATTCGCCTTTTTCGAGCTCTGCTCTGAGCAAAACTTTATCGTGCGCAAAGCCTCCGTTTGGCGCGCTGTACCATGAAGTCGCGCCGTATTTTGACAGATCAAACGTTTCGGTTGGGGCGCTCAAATTTTGTTTTAGATCGTTTACCTCGCCGCCTTTGACGTAGCTTATTTCGCGGTTTTGCATAGATTTTAGCGCTACTTTTAGCAAGATTTTTTCGCCCGTGCAGACCGCTTTTTCCTCTTCACTCGTACCAATTGGCTCAGCGACGCCTTGCGTCGTATAACCATAATATCCGGCCAGCTTAGTAGCCGTAGTTTTTTGGCAAAACCACTTCGTAAACGCATCGCTACCGTATCCTGGGAAGGCCTCTTCGCTGCGTTTTTCTTCCTCTTTTTGCTTTTGCGGATCTTGTGCGTAGATGAAACTTATCTCGTAGATACCGGCCTTTTTGACAGTAAAATTTATGTCAGTTGCGCTACCGGCCTCAGGCATACCGACCCTTTATAAATGCCCTTATCAAGCGTATCGCCTCCCAAAAATCAAATCCATAATAAAACGCCGCAAAAAAACAGCAAAAGTAAGCAAAATTTAATTCAAATTTGAGGTTTTATCTGTTTGGCGCGTAGGTTTTTACCTCGTAGAGTAAAAAATCATACACGCGCTGCTGCACGAGGCCTTCGTATTCGTCGGCGTCGATGAGCCTGCGCAGGTGCTCAAAGTCGATCTTTAGCGCGTAGTTTTTGTTCGCTCTGATGGCCTGATCGATCGCCAAAAGCAAGCTATCAAGCGTCATGGGGTCTTTGCGTTTTATGCGGGAGACGTACTCTTTGGTAGTTTCGATGAGTACGCGTTTGCGGTTCTCGTCGCTGCCGTAAATTTCGCTCGATATGTCGTATAAATTTGCAAAATCGTCCTCTTCGGGATTGAGTTTGGCCGATATGATAGCCGCGAAGATCTTCGCGCGAAACTCCAGCGAGCGGTGGTGATAGACCAAAAACTCCCTAAACAACGACAAAAATTTACATTTTATATCAAATCCCATGTTGCCGCCTAAAATATATTTAAGTAAAATTTGAGTAAAATCGCTCTTGCCCTTTCTTAGACCTGTGCAATGTCTCTTCTAGGCACCGCTTCAGGGTGGGAACACAGCAGAGCACTTAGGCTAGGCGTGTGCCGCAGTCATCTGAGAGAGGGTTTTTAAACCTGCAAAAGCGAAAAATGCTCCTTAAAATCATCGCAAATTTTTAAAAAATTCACTCCGTCCAAGCTCTGATTTTTCTGAAAAAATTTATCCATATTATTAAAGCCTTCGGTTAGTTCGTTTGACTTTACGCCGTAGCTGATCGAGATCCCTGCCTCAAAAAATGCCGCCAGTTTGTCGCAAAATTTGAGCGCTTTGCCGTCGATGGCGTTAAATTTATCCTCGTTTACGTTCTCCATCGTGCCCTCGTGATGCAGAGGCTTTTTCTCGCAGATCCTGTTTTCAAACTCGTTTTTGATAAATTTGCCACCTTCCATACGGATGCCCAGGATATAGCTAAACTCGTCTCTAAAATTTTCAGGCACGAAAGGCAAAATTTTCTCGTCTATCAGGCGCATTTCGTATTCGCTGATTATCTCGTTTAGCCCTTCGATACCGTATTTTACGGGGCTAATGATATCGCGCGTTAGCGACTCGGGCAGATCGTGAAAGAGCGCGCAAAAGAAGTTATTTTCTAGCCTAGTTTTGCAGGCCTTAACCTCAAGCGAGTAAAAATAACTCAAAATCGCCACGACTAACATGTGGCCTAAAACCGCCGTTTCAGGGATGCGCGGCGTCTGCGCCCAGCGCTTTTGAAAGCGCAGTCTACCGGCTAGATCGACTAGCTTGGCCAGCTTTTGATTCATCACGATTTTGCGCACGCCTATTAGCTCGTAATAATCCTCCAGCTCCTCCTCCACGCGCGCTTTTAGCTCGTCTATGTCGCTTAAAAATTTGCTCGTTTGATAAACGATCGAAAACTCCCAGCGCGTCGCGAGGTAGCTAGCGGCCTTTAGGATCAGGCGCTCTTTAGCGTGAGCCTTGTCCTTGTGCGTGAGATAGCGGCGCATCCGCTCTAAAAATTTACCGCCCTCGACGTCCTTTACGAGCCCTTCTAGGATCGTTAACACCCAGGCGTTTATCTGCTCGTTTTTGGTTTTTTGCATCTGATGAAACACATCGGGGCGTATATCCGTGACCACGACGCGCGCGAGAAACTCGAAAATACCAGCCTCGATGATGTAGTTCATATTGGCGCCGTGCTCGAGCTTTGCGATGAAATATGCGATGATAAATTTGTGCGCTTGCTTATCAAGCTCGACTAAATTCGTCATCTTCGGATAGTCGTTCCAGCGCGAGATGGATGCGGCTTTAAAGATGTGTTCGATGAGCTGTGCGCTTATCATTTATCGTCCGATTTTTTCACGACGCGAGCGCGCTTTTCGCCGGCAAATTCAGGCTTTTTAAAGCCGTCTTTGCTGCCAGATCT
>NZ_CALIII010000124.1 GCF_938018145.1 uncultured Campylobacter sp. | reverse complement strand
ACGGTTTTATTTTCTTGCTTTATTCCCGTTTGCTCAAATTTGCTTCCTTGCTCGGTGGCTTCTTTTACGAAGCCCATAAAAGCCTTAGCTTGCTCTTTGCTTGCTCCGTTTCTCTCCATCGTTTTTGCGTAACCCTCGAGAGTGCCTCCCGATTTTATAGCCTTAGCCGCTTCTCTTAGGTGGTATTCCAGCGCCGCGTCGTCGCCGATCATGGGCACGTATTTTAGCGCCGTTTGGCGCACGGCGTTTACGAATGCGGTCTTACTAGCTCCTCCGAAAGTAGTAGCTATGCCTTTATTAAATCTAGTCGGCATAATAAATTTACTATCCAGCGCGGCAAAAATCTCGGCCAAATTTCCCCTAGCTTTTGCGAGCTTGTCTATCTCTCTTACGATCTCTTTTGCTTTCTCGCTTCTAAAATTTGTTTTTTTCAGCGCGTCGTTTAGCTCTTTGCCGTTTAAAATCTCTCTCACGTTAAAAGTTCCCGTTTTACCAAGCGCCCCCTCGAAATCCTGCTTTATCGCCGCCAGTTCAAACTTTTGCGCTTGCTCGGGAGTTAGCTTTGATATAAATCTATCGTAAAGTCCGCCCTGGGTATCGCGCAAATCTCTAAAAGCGTTCATTACGTCTTGGGTGGAGCTTTCGATATTCGTCATCTTTTTAAAAAGCGGGCTTTTTTCAAAACCCTTATAATCCTTGTATTTTTCTAGGTTTTCTTTCAGGTACGCTCGCGCGGCGTCGTCGCCTAGCAGATCGTCCATCGCCTGCTCTAGTATCTCTTTGCCTTTTGCGAAATTTATCTTTGTGGCGTATGAGTTTTTGTCAGAGTTTAGGACTTCGTTTAGCCCTTTGTTGTAGTTTGCCCTTAGATCGTTTAGCTCTTTTACGCCCAGTTCGCGCCCTTTTAGGCTGTTAAATCCGTCCATTACTCCGCGCGTTTTATCGCTCGATTTATCGAAAATGTTTAAATTTGACGAGTATTCCTCTTTCATCCGCTCGATCGCGTCGTCTGAGAGTTTGATTTTCTGCCCGTTTTTAAACGCATCAAGATTGTCTATGGCTTGCCCAAAATCATCTTTCGTCGCCTTATAGTATTGCTCTACTACGTCTTTTAAGTCCGTCGTCTCGCTTTGCCCTATCATCTCGCGTAGACGGCTAACGTCCTCTTGGGCTAAATTCGCCAAATTTCTCGCGCCTTGTCCGCTTTTATCGCCCCGCAGGGCATTTAAAAGACGTTCGGCGGATTTTCGGTCGCTAAGAGCCAAATTTAAGATTTTCTCGCGCTCGGCATCAAGCCCTCTTGTATTGTTTATTGCAGCGGCCGCATCGTCAAGGTGGAGCTTTTGTGCGGCTTTTGCGCTAAAATCTTTCGCTTTGTTGATTATCGGGTTTAGTAGTTGCAGGTCGGTTATATTGCCGCCGTCCACCTTATATCCGCCTACTTCTGTCGCATTTTTTAGCATTGCTTCGGCCTCGTCGCCTGCTATCGCCTCGGCAGACTTCATCGCTCCTTTTACGTTTGCCGTCGGCACGCCCTCGATAGCCTGTTTACCAAAATTTAAAAGAGGCATTTTATCCGTGACCTTGCCTGCTAGATTTAACGTAGGTTTGCCATATTTTGCCGCCGCCCCTATTAGTGCGTCGCCCGCAACCGAGAATAAAGCTTCTTCGCCCATTTTTTTTAGCGCATTCGCAGCATTTGCCTCTTGTCCTGCGTAGTTTGAGTTATTTAGGTGGTCTATGCCGCTACCGCCCGCAGCGCCCAAAGCTCCGCCTGCCATATTTTGCAAAAAGCCGCCGCCCTTTTTTATACCGAATGCCGCACCCGCCATAGAGCCGGCATTATCTCTCATCACTCGCCCGATCTGCTTTATCAGCCCGTCGTCAAGATCAAAGAGCTCATCTCCTTTACGTAGATACAAATTGCCGTTATACTCGCTTAGCCCGTCAGCTAGTTTACTTTGCCTGATAGAGTTTGAGACATTTTTTAAAAACTCGCTCTTTTGCTTTTTAAGGTCATCCCCACCAAAGATCAATGGGTTTGCATTATCAAATTTTGAAATAGCGTTATTTACCGCGCTTTTTATTTCATCCGTATTTTTTGCGTTTGAAATATCCGCGCGATAATCCCTATCCGCCCCTGCTACGTCTGCGGCTGCATTACTCGCTACGCCGCCAAAAAGTTTTAACGGATTTAGCGAAAAAGGCAAAATCTCTGTTTGCAAACCTTTTTCCATCGGTATAGGCTGTATATTTTTACTTGCCTGCTCGGCAGCTATCTGTTTTCTTTGTTCATCGGTTAAATTTACGAATTGCATTTTTATTCCTTAGTAATCGTTTCTACCTTGTTTCACTATCATTCCGCCGTTTGCGCCTCGTTGCTGCACCGGCTCAAGCGTCTTAGGACTTATCCCCGTTAGCCGTTCTATGTTGGCGGAGAGGGCGTCTAGATTTTTTAGTTCAGCCTCGATGTTGTCGCTATACACTCCGTTTGGGAGAGTGGCGATAGCCGCGTCTATGTCGGTATATGCTAGGTGCGCCGCAGCCGTTAAGGTAGATAGAAAATTTTGCGTCGAAGGATCGCCGTATTTTGGCATAATCTCTTGGAGCGCCTGCAATACCGCGTTACTTCGCGCAGTTTTTGCCATTTTTGCCCTAAGTGTGTTTATTGCCACCCTTGCGTTAGTGGCCTCTTGGCTATCGCTATTAAGAAATTGAGCCACCGAGTTAGCAGGCTTAGTTAACCCGAACCAACCCGTCTCTTTTTGTGCCCCGTCGGATACTATGTTTGATATTGTAGATGCAAGTTTTATCGTTGAAATATTGTCAGCAAGAGGTTTTAAATTTTTCGTGCTGGCGCTTATGATTTTCGGGTTTAAACCGCCGCCCGACTTCATTTCGTTGCGCAAAATGGCGTCCAAATTTGCATCATCCAGCGCGCCAACATCTACTCCGTATTTTTTACCTATTTTTTCTCTTAGCCCGCTATTTTCCTTTAGCAAGGATTTTGCGCTCAAAATACTATCCTCAACCTCTTGGTTTTTTGTTTTTCTCGTTTCTATGATTTCCTGTTGGGATAGCGGGTTATTCCAATACGTACCGCCAAGCGAGGCGATTTGCGTTCTTATATGCTGATTTATCCCTCGCTCGATTTGTTCGTCATTAAAGCCTTGTTGTTTTAAATTATTTTTTATGAGTTCTAAATTTTGTGGAGTTACGCCGATTAGCGCCGCAGTCTCGGCATCCGTTTCGTTTAATAAATTCGCCCTGGATTTCGCCAATATCGCGTCCTGTAAATCTTGATCGTTTTGTCTGTTCTTATCAAAATCTAGCCTCTGCGCCTGCGTATTCGCATTCATCCTCGACGTGTCGGCATTGTATAGGCTTGTATTTGCATTCATCATGCCTATTTTGTCTTGATTTGCGTAGTGCAAAGCTTGGTTATTCCAATTTTTTACTTTTTCGGCTAGCTCGCTTTGCTTGAATTTCTGCGTAAAAGCATTATTGCTCGCCGTTTCCGCTTCAGTAGTCAGATTGTGTCTAGCCGTTTCAGCATCTCTTGCGCCCGTTAGCGCCTCACTAGCCAAATTCGACCGCATAGTCTCATTGATTTTCATCTGATTTTGGTTTTTTGCCACGTTTTCTTTGTATATGTCCCAAAGGGAGCGTCCGACTGCTCCGACCGCATCTATCATGTTCGTGTTGTAGTTGAAATCTACTCTATTCGGGTTAAAATACGCCACCTTTTTTGCTCCTTAAATTGTAAAATACGCTATAATCCCAAAAAGGATTATTTATGAAATATTGCCTATCTGTTGCCCTTTGCTTGTCTATCCTCGGCTGCGCCGCTAGCGAGCAAACAAGCTTTATACAAGCAGGGTTAAACGCTGCCAGCGGCGAAAGATACATAAACGACGACTCGCTTTTTCATAACGTCAGCAACCAAAACGGGCTTATCGCTACAGGCGTCGTGCTAGGATTAGGCCTGCTGGTTTCGGGCGCTAAAGCCATATCAAATGCCTTTAGCAGCGACGACGCAGGCTCGGACGAAGTCGCCGTATCAAACGACGAAAACGCGACTATTGCGGCTAGCGATGACAACGCCACAATAAATCAATAGCCCTCATCCTCGTCTTTGCGCTTACCGAAAGCGGACGAGTTCCACGCGTTGAGTAGGTTTTGGTTTGCCTGAT
Organism: uncultured Campylobacter sp.; assembly: GCF_938018145.1. Lineage (GTDB taxonomy): Bacteria > Campylobacterota > Campylobacteria > Campylobacterales > Campylobacteraceae > Campylobacter_A. The sequence continues at coordinate 5,890 of NZ_CALIII010000124.1, read as the reverse complement.
TTTCTCTTGAAATTTGTCGCTCGGATAGCATTTTGTTAAAATCAAACGCCGCCTTTTGCTGTTTCATCATATTTTTAGCCGCCTGTTGTTGAGCTATACCCGAGTAAATGCCGCCCGCCATACCTAGCGCGTTCATCCAGTTAGGCGTTCCCGCCGCGTCGCTATTGCCTAGCCAGTCTAGAGCTCTCCCGCCAGCGTTTTTCAAAAGCCCCATAAAATCAAAGCCGCCGCCACCAGTCGATCCCCCACTATAGCCAAGCCCTCTTTTTAGGCTATCTACGGCCCAAGCGCCCGTGTCAAGTCCAAATCCCATTTTCTCCTCCTTATAACATCCCCGCTGTTTTTAAAATCTCAGCACCTAGTTCTACGTCGCTGACGCTCTCGCCTTTTTCCATTCTGTCAAATGCGCTTACGGTGCCAGCGCCTCTATTCCCACCCACTATTGGATCAGGCTCGCCACTTACTTTGGCTAGATTTATCATTGCCTTCGCGACTGCTTTCCATCCGTCGTAATTTTCGCCAAGTAGTGGCATAAAGCCGTTTTCGTCGGCAAATTTACCTAGTTCTTCAAGCTTGATCGTTGGAAAATCTTTTTTAAACTCGGCAGAGTTTTTGTTGAAAATTTCCTGCTGTCTAGCCTGTTCTGCGGCTGCGGCTTGTGCGGCCTGAAACTGCGCTAATTGTTCTCTTATCTGTCCGATGTCGCCTAGCCCCATACTGTCAAGCATCGCTTGCTGCTCGGGCGTCATTACGGCGGGTGCGCTCTCTTTCGGCGCAGCCTCGCTTTTAGGTGTTTCCTTTAATTCCGGCTCTTTGCTTGCTTCTTGCGGGGCCTCTTGTGGCTCACTAGGTTGCGCAGCTGGTTCATTCGTAGGCTCGCTTTCTTGGTCTTCGTTAAATGCGCCCATTAGCGCGTCAATTGCTTCGTTTTCAGTCATCGTCGTTCTCCTTGTATTCGTTGAAAAAATTTAAAAGGCTATCAAATATTTTTAGAATTTCAATAGCCCTTAGCCTCGTTTGCTCATCCTCTTTTTCATTTTCCGCGACGCATAAATTCTCGTTATACAGCACGGTCAAAAACTCCACAAAATCCTTAAAGGGCCTTTTTTCACATAGACCCAATAGCTCCCGCTTGAGACACAGTTCCCCCCATAGCTGCTGGAATATCCGCTCCCGCATATTGCTGATCAATTAGCCTTCCCTCCTTTCCTATAAATTCATTTGGATTTTTGATACCGTAAAGCGGTAAGAGCTCTAAAAGAATTTTTTCGTTAGCCTCTTTCATTCTAGCCGCACCGTCGCCGTCGCCTAGTTGCAAGCACATCCCAAACTGCGCACCTATTACTCCGCTAGCGTCCATTAGGGATTGTTTTTGCACCTCTTTATTTAGCGCGCCGATACCGGTGTTTAAATTAACGCTAAAACTCGGCACCTCCCCACGGTTAAAACCCGCAAAAAATATCGGATCGCCGTATTTCCACACAAGAAACGCTAACCTCTCAAAAATAGGCTCAAAGAAGGTTTCGTTATAGGTTCTAATGTAGCCTTGCAGTCTTACGCTACCCTCGTTCGCCATTATACTTGCCATAGTGGCAGTCTCTTTTCTCGTCGTAGGCGCTCCGTTTTGTTGAGGAGATACGCCGCTAACTTCGCTCATCTCGTTTTCTATGGTTTGCAAGGCCGCCATAGCCCCGCCGATGTCTCCAGGCGGGATTATAGTTACGTCCGCGGGAGCGTCCGTAAAAATAGGCGTTCCAACCTTGTGTATCTCGTCTCTGGATACGTTAGCTGATTTTGGCATTATGGTTTTTGGCATCACTTGATTTCTTACCACGTCGGTCACGGAGTTTCTGGTTACGTTTAGCTCCTCTTGCAAGGGTAGCATTGATGCCAGCACCGGCTCACCATACGCACAAATGTAGTTCTCATCGGTTTTCCCCTTAACTTGCGGGAGCATATACCCAAATACGAACGGCTGCCCGTCTTTTAGCTCTACGGCATCTCGTAGTATGTTGTTTTCAAAGAGCGTACTCACGTGCCATTTTTTCTTTTTGAGTTCGTATATTTCAAAAAGCTCAAATCTCTCATACGGCTTTTTGCCGTCAAATATTTCTGGCGTATCGGTTTTATATACTCCCTCGTTTAAAAGCTCTTTTGCGTCTTCGGGCGTAAGATATATGCGGTGCACGATGTAGCGTATATCATCTAAGTCTTTTGCATTCGGATCAAAAAATATCTCCCCTATGTCTATCTCGTCTATCCTCGCGCCGCTTCCTTGCCAATATACTTTGACGATAGACGACGGTGTAAACGGGGCTTTGAGAAATATCGGTGCAAAAACTTTGTATAGATTAATTTGCTCGCAATAGTGGTCTAAAGCTTCTTGCCACTTATCTATCACGTCGCCCGTAGAGTTGATGTATGGCTCTAGTTTTGCAAATTTCTCATTATTAAAGTACGTCTCTGTAAGCCCGTCATAAATTCTCTTTGCTTTTGAATTAAGCTTTGGTATGTAGTTTCTGCTTTTGTTTTTGTCTTTGAGATATTGTAATAGCTCAGGCTCTAGCACAAGCAAATACGCATCGTTAAGCTTATCAAACGCCGGTTTGTAATGCTCGTAGCCGTTCATCGCGATCTGTCTTAGCTTATCCAAATACCCCGCCCTATCGCCCATTTTTCCCCTCCAGCCTATAATATGTATTTTTACTAATCCCTGTAAGCTCACACACTCTGCGCATTCCCACGCCTTTTTCTTTGAGCGCGCTCGCAAATCTCACTTTGTGTTGTTTTGTCGGGACCACTCGCACTCCTTTCATCCACTCGCAAATCATCGTCGCCACGGATAGTTTGATTGCCTCATCGTCTAGCGGGGCGATTTGCCGTATGATTTCGGGCTCTATTCTCTCGTAAATATACTCAACTTGCAGTGTCAAATCTACCCTATTTTTGGGAAAACGTGCCATTTCTTTATCCTTTACCAACCAAAATCACCATCTCGCGAATACTCGTTCTTAAATTTAGGCGTTATTTTGTCAAAAAATGTGAGAGCCAAAGCATCCGCATAATCAGGGCTTACTCCATATTCTTTTTTTATCGCGTCTTTTGGTAGTATTAAATATCTTTCTTTACTATCGTATTCATATTCAATCATTTGCAGTTGTCTTTTAATTTTCTCGTTTGCGTCCATGGATAGCAAAGAAAAGGCATCGCGCAAAGAAAAATACATCTCTGCGCGCTTGTTTGCATATCTGCGCTCGTCCGTAGCCTTGAAGCTAGCTTTTGCCTCTCTTACGACATCCCTAAGCCCTAAGTCGCACAGTGTGTCATACACTCCTGCCCCAACGCCGATCGTATCTATAAAGATCACTTCTGGCTTATTTTCTGCGCGTTCGTATCGCCCGTATATTTCTCTTGCTAGCCCTGTGACGCTTGCTATTCTAAAGCCCTCAAAGCTTTTCACGCGGTAGCCCTCTCTTTGACAAAGTACGCTTTCGTCGTCTCCGTCGCGCGCCACGTCGAGCCCCCAAATGTCTAAAGCCTTGCCGTTGAAATCCCACGCCGCGCTGAAAGAATTCTCTATCATCGATAGCGTAAAAAGCGCGTTTGTCGTAGTGTCTAAAAACTCGCCGTAAATCTCTTGCCTCACTACATCGCTACCCGCCCCGCCTAGCTCTGCGATTAGCTCGTCTATTTCGCCGTGACGCAGCATCGGGTTTTTGTAGCTGGAGATTTGAAAATTTACCCAGTCTTTGTCGTTTCTCATACCGCGCGAGGCGAGGTCGAAAAACTTATTTTTGCCTTTCGGCACTCCACCGATAAAGGCTCTTGACGTCGGATAATCAAGTAACATTGGGCGGATGGCGTTGTCCCAAAGGTAGGCGTTTTTTAGGATTATGCCCGCCTCATTTAAAACTACTACGTCGTAGCCAAAACCCTCGATATTTTCGGGACGCTCCGCCGATCGCATATCAAGATATGCGCCGTTGATTGTTAGCTTTTTATCCTGCGCGTGAAATTTCCATAAATCTTTTGGAAGCTGTTTGAGTTCGGGCAAAAAGTATCTCTCGTAATATCTTTGCAAGTTGCCCGCCACCGTATCGACCCAAAGTATTTTTTTGCCCTCTAGTAGCCACTCGATACAAGCGTTGGCCATACCTTTTGTAAAGCCGCAACGCCTGCCTTTTTCAATCGTGGTAAATTTCGCGTCATTCTCAAAAAATACTTCGCGCTGCCAAGGAGCGTATTTTAGATTGAGCCTAATCTCGCTCATCTGCCAGCTCCCGTCTTTCTATCACGATTTTTGTTTCTTCGCTTTGTTGCACATTGGCATTATTGATCGTCGTGCTCGCGGTCCTTTGGTTTACGCCAAGCGTTAGGCTTGCTTTATCAATCGCGTCTTGCAGTGCCTTGTAATCGTTCGCATTTAGTTCCACCGGCTCGAAATTTTGCACCCCGTCACCGACGCCCACTTTTTCGTATTTGGTGTTTTTATCTAGCATTTCCGTGATTTTGGCTAGGTTTTTTTGGGTGGCATTAAAAATCAGCCCCCTATTATACGCCTCATCTTTGGCCGCGGTCATTATCGCGGTCATTTCCGTAGTCGTTAAGCTACTTTGTGCCGACAAAAGCGATATTTGCGCCTCAACTAGGCGGTCATTTTTCGGGATTAGCCCTTTCGTCAAATTCGCAATTGTAGTCTTTGACGCGTTATATTTTTTAGCCAGCTCTCTTTGGCTAAATTTGCCCGTATGAAAATCGGCTAGAATTTTCTCTTTTGTCTCGTTTGTTATTTTTGCCACTATTTTCTCCCTAGCTCGCTCTTGATAAAATCTATCGCCTCGCCCGAGCCGTAGCAAACTTTCGCTTTTGCGTAGCCGTAACAGTTGATGGTATCTATCCAATCCTCTTGCTCGTCCGATACCCTGCTTAGGCTTTTTTTTGCGCGCTTCATCTCGACGAAAACTATCTTGCTCGGCAAAAATACGAGCATATCGGGAAAGCCCGCGCTAGTTCCCATAGCTTTTAGTTTCTTTTTGTATTGCACGCTGGCTACTCTCTCGTTTGCTACGTGCGTAAATGGGAGCTTATTTGCTCGTAGCCAGTCGGCAAAGAATTTCATCTCCCAATTCTCTAGCGGTACTTGCCCCGTCGCTTTTGCATATGCTAGAGTGTTTTCGTATTTTGGTATCATCAAAACAGCGCCCCTCCCTTGCTTTTGTAAATCATATAATCAGGCTTAGTCTTATCGCCGTTGCCAAGACTAGCTTGCTTTATTTTGTAATCCTTAAAAACTTCGTCGCCGCACTCTATCCTATCGTCGATATACGGCAATATGTCGCTATTTTCGCTTGAAAAAAATATAAACGGCTCTCGCACCAATCTAATCAGCTTTAAGAAGTCGCGCAACCCCCAAAAGCATTTGTAGCCTGACTTATCCGTCTGCAGATACGGCGGATCTAAAATCAATACGACGTCCTGCCCGTCAAATTCTTTTATTAGTTCCATTGCATCTTTGCGGGCTATCTCTACGCCCTCTAAATAGCCTTTAGCGCTATACTGCGGCACGGGGCCGTTAGTCCCCGAAAAAAATCTTTTCTCTTTTTTAAATTCGGCTTCGTTATGCGCATAGCTCCCGCCGTAAAACAAAATTGAGCTAAATGTTAGCCAATCGATATAAAAGCCTTTGTTTTTAAAATCGTCTAAGATTTGAGTTATCGCAGACTTATCATCTGCGTCAAGGGGCTCACTTTTTTTGTATTTTTCGTAATGCGGGTTTATAGCGCGTAGAATTTCGTTTGCCTCCTCGATATGCGCCAATCTCTCGCAATACCCGTCATAGTCGTTGTATATTACGCGGGCGCTTGGATAGATCTGTTTTATGTTGTGGCTA
>NZ_CALIII010000123.1 GCF_938018145.1 uncultured Campylobacter sp. | reverse complement strand
TACGGCATCGGTGCGTACGAGTATCACGTTTACGGCATTAACGATAACTATTTCGAGGACGTCATGCTCTACGCCGCACGCGGAGAAACGCTGATAAATCCGCTGATTTTTATACTGCTTTCGGAGAATAAAATTTAATTTGCAGCATAAAGTCTGTAAAATCCAAAATTTCATAGACTTTGCTTGCATAAAACCCATATATTATGCTTGTATGGGCGAGTATTTTTGTATTAGAGTTTTAAATTGTTCGTCCGTAAGTCTAGACTCTTTCCGCAGCCTCTAAAACCACGCTTTTTAGTAAATTTACGCCGTTAGCGATATCGCTCCAGCTAGAAAATTCCGCCGGATTGTGGCTGATGCCGTCTTTTGATGGGATGAAAATCATCGCAGTCGGACAAAGTGCGCTCATATGCATCGCGTCGTGTCCTGCGCCACTTGGCATGATCTCAAAGCTAAGCCCGAGAGCCGCGGCTTTTTGGGCGATGAGCTCGATGAGTCGGCCGTCCAGCGCGCACGGCTCGTCGAATGCTAGCTGCTTGATCTCGCATTTGACGCCGCGCTGCGCTTCGATGCGCGAGATTTCGGCTAGGATCTGCTCGTATGCTGCCTCGCGTGTGGCCAGGTTGATGCCGCGCAGGTCGATTAGTAGCGTAGTTTCGCCCGGTACGACGTTCATGACGCCCGGTTTTACCGTGCAGTTGCCCGCGGTCGCTACCACGCCGTTTGATGCGTTTTTGTGCGCGACGTGCTCGACAGCCAGCACTATCTGCGCCGCTGCACAAAGCGCGTCGTGGCGGTACTTCATAGTGGTCGTGCCGGAGTGCTGAGCCTGGCCTTGCACGCGCACGCTAAATCTATGCGGCGCGGCAATGGCGCTCACTACGCCGATTTGGATGTTTTCGTTATCTAGTAGCGGCCCCTGCTCGATGTGCAGCTCGAAAAAGCTCTCGTAGTTTGGCGTCAAATTTTTAGCCTTTTCGATGCTCGCTAGATCGATGCCAAACTCAGCAAAGATCTCGCTGGTAGCGCGTCCCTGAAAGTCGCGCACGTCTTTTAGTTTTTCAAAACCTAGCTTGCCGCACATGACCTTGCTGCCAAGCGTCGCGATATTAAATCTGCTCGACTCCTCGCACTCAAAGACGACCAGCTCAAGCGGTCTGCGCGTTTGCACGCCCTCGTCGTTTAGCGATCTGATGAGCTCCAGTCCGCCCAGGACGCCCAGAATCCCGTCAAATTCGCCGCCGTTTATCACGGTGTCTAGATGCGAGCCAAACGCTACCGCCGGCAGCTCGGGCTCGGTGCCTCCGCGCCTAGCAAAGATATTTCCGATCGCGTCTATGCGTACTTTTAGCCCCGCTTCCTTACAGCGCGCGATAAATAGCTCTCTGGCGGCCTTGTCCTCGCGCGTGTAGGCTAGGCGGCTCATCCCAGCGCCAAAACTTTTGTCGTTGATCGCGTTTATCTCGCTAAAAAGCGCCTTAAGTCTATCTAAATTTATACTCATCGCCCGTCCTTCGTATTTAAAATTTACCAAATTCTAGCCAAGAAGCATTAAATTTATACTTTAATATTTTTATTTAATACAATATTTAATTTTTTGATTTTAGATAATGTTTGATATATGAGAGCTAACAAACTCTAACGTTAGTTTTTATTAAAATTTAGCGCTAAAATCGGCTTTTGAATATAAAATTTACAAACAGATGAAGTAAAAACTTTATGCTATAACATATTAAATTTTACTAACAAATTGCCCGGTTTGAGATATAAATTTGTAGAAAATATGATGGTCAAATTTAAACAAAAGCAGTGGTTTTTGAGGAGGGCGGTTGGCAACATAAATTTGCCGCCTAAAAATCTTTGGCTCGTAGCGTATTTACTGGCGAGCCAAAGTTAAATTTGATCGTTTAAACTAGCTGCGCACCCGCGCCTTTTACGACCTCGCCGATGACGTAGCCGTCGGTTCTAGCTAGCACGAAATCTACGTTTTCTTTCGGCGCTACGACGATCATGCCAACGCCCATATTAAACGTCCTCATCATCTCGGCAGGCTCGACCTTTTGCGCGATGATTTTAAAGATTTCGGGCGTGCGGATCGCGGCATGCTCGATCTTCGCACCCAGCCCCTCCGGAAATACGCGCGGTAGATTTTCCACGATGCCGCCGCCCGTGATGTGCGCGAGCGCGTGGATCTTGTCTTTTAAATTTAAAAAGTCGCCGACGTAGATCCTAGTCGGCTCCAAAAGCACGTCGATGAGTGCGCAGCCGCCTACTTTGTCGTCAAATTTTAGCCCCAGCTCGGCGACTACTTTGCGAGCGAGCGAGAAGCCGTTTGAGTGCAGGCCGCTGCTAGGAAGCGCGATGAGCACGTCGCCCTCGCGTACGAACTTGCTGCGGTCGATCTCGTCCTCCTCGGCGATACCCACGGCAAACCCAGCAAGGTCAAAGTCGCCTTTCTCATACATCGAGGGCATCTCCGCCGTTTCGCCGCCGATCAGCGCGCAACGGGCGAGTTTGCAGCCCTCGGCGATGCTTTTTACGACCTCTTTGGCGTCCGCGATCTCGAGCTTCGCCGTCGCGTAGTAGTCGAGGAAAAACAGCGGCTCGGCGAAGTTACAGATGAGATCATTTACGCACATCGCGACAAGATCTTGGCCGACGCCGTCAAATTTGCGCGCGTCGATCGCGAGTCGCAGCTTTGTGCCCACGCCGTCGGTGGCGCCTAGGATCGCAGGTTTTTTGTAGCCTGCAGGCAGCCTCACTGCGCCGCTAAATGAGCCGATACCGCCCAAAACGTGCGGAGTTTGCGTTGCCTTGACGAACGGTTTTATCGCGTTTACGAAGTCATTTCCCGCGTCTATATCGACGCCAGCGTCTTTGTAGCTTATCAAATTTTATCCTCCAAGATGGTATAATTTCGCAGATTTTAGCTAAAATCGAATAAAAACGCTATAAAGGCCCACCTTGAAATTTAAACACGCCGTCGTCATCACGGGCAGCATCGGTAGCGGCAAGAGCGCGGTTTGCGAGCTGCTTCGTGATCGCGGATTTGAGATCATCGACGCCGATAGGATTTCGCATGACATTTTGGATCGCTGCGCCGCGCAGGTGGCTGAAATTTTCGGCGCGCAATACGTCGTGCAAAAAGACGCGCAGGCCGAAAATTTGGGCTCGCACGCGGAATTTAGCACTAGTTCAGGCGAGGAAATTTCGTCCGCGCCCTGCGCCTCGGTGGACCGCAAAAAGCTAGGCGAGCTGGTGTTTAAAAACCCGGCGGAGCTTGCAAAGCTCGAAGCGCTACTGCATCCGAAGATAACGGCTGAAATTTTATCGCAGGCGCGGGCTTTAGAGACGAAAGGAAAGTTTTACTTCGTCGATATTCCGCTATTTTTCGAGGGCAAGAGGTATGAGTTTTTCGATAAAGCGGCGGTCGTTTATGCGCCAAAAGATACGCTGATCGCGCGCGTGATGAAGCGAAACGGGCTCGATCATGCCGCTGCAAAACACCGCGTGGAACTGCAAACTGATATCGAGCAAAAGCGCGCTATGGCAGACTTTGTGATAGATAATAGCGGAGATTTGGAAAATTTAAAAGAGCAAACTCGGGAGTTTTTGAAAAAAATTTCGGCGGAGTAGGGCTGTTTTTAAGATATTAAATTTTAGTGAGCTTTTGAAATTTACACTGGTTAAATTTTGATAAATTTCTAAAACACAAATACTCAAATTTTGGTCGCCGCAGTTAAATTTACAAAATTCAACTTTACAAGCATGGCCGCAAAATTAACTCAAATTTACCGCTTTCAGGTCGTATTAGCCGTCAAATTTAACCGTCACGCCGCTTTTTTACTACCGTTAAATTTACCGCCTTTAAATTTGAGTTCGCCGCAAAATCTTTTGCCAAATTTCGCCTCGACGATAAGAACTAGCACGAAAAATATCTTTTCGTCGTTTAAAAAAGCGATTTGGCGAAGGGTTTGATTTGCTCCATTAAATTTGACGCCGTTTTCGCGCAATGTACGGCAAAACTCGGCCTCGTCAAAGCCTAGTTTTTGCGAGATCTCAGCGATCGTATAGGGCTCTAGCGAGGCGATGATGCGGTCCATGTTGCACATGCTCGGGTTTTTGCGGCGAGTGACGACGTCGATGAATTCATTTGCGAGTTTGATGAGCTTTTTCTTGCGATTTATCACGTGTAAAACGGCCGCGAGCGCGACTAAAAAGCCCGCAAATTTATGCGCGCCCATCCAAAATTCGCCGTACTCTCCGAGCGCGAAATTTACCCCCGAAAACGCGAGCAAACTAAGCCCCAAAATCAGCGTGCAAATGAGACAAAATTTATAAACGATCTCAAATTTGAGCATAAAATCTCCTAAAATATATTTTTGAAATTATACATTTTTTAATATAAGGCATATTTTAAGGACAAATTTAGTCCTTTTATTGATATACATCATTTTTGCGCAAATTTATTTTGGATAAACTTTATCCGAATTTTTCAAAAGGAGACAAAGTATGCGTGAATACAAGAAGTATTGGTGGGCGCTGGTAGCAGTCGTTACTATCGCCTTCGGGATACTGGGCTATTACGGCGTAGAGGTTTACCGCGAAGCGCCGCCGGTGGTGAGTTTCGCCGATAAAAACGGCAAAATAATAGTCGAGCAAGAGCAAATTTACAAAGGCCAAGAGGCCTGGCAAAGCATCGGCGGTATGCAGGTGGGCTCGGTGTGGGGACACGGAGCGTATCAGGCGCCTGACTGGACGGCTGATTGGCTACATAAAGAGCTAGTCGCGTTTATGGATATCAAGGCCGCTCAGCTTTACGGAGCCAAATTTGACGCTCTAAGCGCCGAGCAACAAGCCAACATCAAGGCTCTAACCAAGAGCGAATACCGCACGAATACGCTAAAAAACGGCGTTATAACGATCAGCGACGAGAGGATCGCGGCGGCAAAGGTAGTACGCGACGAGTATAACGGGCTTTTCGGCAACGATCCGAAATACCAAAAACTACGCGAAAACTACGCGATGAAAAACAACACGTTAGCCAAAGAGGAAAACCGCGAGCAGCTAAATGATTTCTTCTTCTGGGCGACCTGGGCTACGGCGACGAATCGCCCAAATAGCGAGGCTACGTACACGAACAACTGGCCGCACGAGCCGCTAATCGACAACGTTCCGACGAAAGAAAACGTATTTTGGACGATTATCAGCGTTACGATTTTAGTCGCTGGCGTTGGCTTACTAGTTTGGTTTTCAAATTTCTACGGAGAAAAAGATCACGAAAGGCTCGCTCCTATCGACGCCGATCCGCTCTCAAGGCTAAATTTGACTCCGTCTCAAAAGGCGCTTGGCAAATACCTTTTCGTCGCGCTCGCGCTTTTTGTTTTCCAGATCATGATAGGCGGCTTCGTGGCGCACTACACGGTCGAGGGGCAGGAGTTTTACGGCATAAATTTATCCCAGTACATCCCGTACTCTTTGGCGCGCACTTGGCACATCCAGGCGAGCATTTTTTGGATCGCGACGGGCTTTTTGGCGGCAGGACTTTTCCTGGCGCCTATCATCAACGGCGGCAAAGATCCTAAATTTCAAAAACTAGGCGTTGATTTGCTATTTTACGCGCTACTTTTCCTAGTCGTGGGCAGCTTTGTCGGCGAATACATGGCGATAGCGGGCAAGATGGATACTAGCCTGAGCTTTTGGCTGGGACACCAAGGATACGAGTATATCGAGCTTGGCAGGGTTTGGCAGCTTATTTTGTTTGTCGGTCTTGTTATCTGGATGGCGCTCGTGCTTCGCGGATTCGTGGGCGGATTTAAGGCTGACGGCGATAAAAACCTGCTAGCTATCTTTACGGCTTCTGCTATCGCGGTGGGACTTTTCTACGGCGCGGGGCTATTTTACGGACAAAGAAGCCCGCTACCGGTGATGGAGTACTGGCGCTGGTGGGTCGTTCACCTTTGGGTCGAGGGCTTTTTCGAGGTATTTGCGACCGCTTCGCTTGCGTTCGTGTTTGCATCTTTAGGCTTAGTCGGCAAAAAATTTGCGACCTATTCGACCTTGGCAAGTGCTAGCTTATTTCTTATCGGCGGCATCCCGGGCACCTTCCACCACCTTTATTTTGCCGGAACGACCACTCCGATCATGGCGGTGGGCGCTAGCTTTTCCGCGCTTGAGGTCGTGCCTTTGGTGCTTCTTGGAGCAGAGGCCTTTCATCAGTATTCGCTTCAGTTCGCGCAAAGCTGGGCGAAAAATCTCAAATGGCCGCTTTACTGCTTTATCGCGGTGGCGTTTTGGAATATGCTGGGCGCGGGCGTATTTGGCTTCCTTATCAACCCGCCGCTATTTTTGTTCTACATCCAGGGTCTAAACACCACTTCGGTGCACGGACACGCGGCGCTGTTTGGCGTTTACGGATTTTTGGCGCTAGGTTTTGTTTGGCTCGTGGCGCTTTATCTTTTCAAAGGGCAAGAATTTAACGACAAGCTGATGAAAGTTGGCTTTTGGTCGCTAAATGCGGGACTAATGCTGATGATCGTGGCGTCGCTGCTTCCGATCGGTCTTTATCAAGCCGTCGCTGCGATAGATGTGGGCATGTGGTACGCTAGAAGCGCGGAGTTTTTACAGATGGATCACTTGCAAAATTTACGCTGGCTAAGGATGATCGGCGATACGATCTTTATCATCGGCGGCGTTTGCTTCTTTATCCAGATTCTTAAATTTATCGCGGGAAGCTGCGGCTGCAAGGCCAAAGCCTAACCCTTCTAAGCCCCTGCTTTAGGGGCTTAGCTTCTTCTAAACTTCTATCTTGTACAATTCGCCCCAAAGGACGAAAATGCAAAAATTTAAAAAATACCTCCGAATTTTCATAATTAGCTTTCTGTTTGCTCTGCATGCCTTGGTGTTTACGGCGATAAACTACGCTTTCCCGCACTACGACGAGGCGATCATCACGGGCGGCGAGGTCAAGCGCATGGACAAAGACGGCTTTATCGACGCGCAAAACCCGGCCGACGGCCCGACGCGAGACGTGTACTTCATCTACACGCGGGAGCTAAACGGTACGAAAGTAATGCCGTATCGCAACGAAGACACGGGCTGGGGCTTGCCGCTTTATTTTAAATTTAACTCCGCCGACGTCCAAGCCGCCGCACAGAGTCTAGTGGGCGAAGACAGGGCGCAGATCAAATACTACGGCTGGCGTATCGCGATGTTTGATATGTTTAGAAACGCCGTTTCGGTTAAAAAGCTAAAAGATGGCGAGACCCGCGCAAATCCTATTTTTAGCTATATATTTTACGCTTTGACGGCAGTTTCGTTTGTGGTTTGCGCCACTTTTGTTAGAAGGAAATTTAAAGACGAACCAAGCTCAAATTTATAATCCAAGCTAAATTTGAGCGGCTTTTTGGCGGTTCACTCAAATTTGACTAGGCAGTAGCAGCAAATTTGACATAAAACTTGAGGCCAAAGGATATGCGTGAGCGAGCTATATATTTTTATTTCCGAGCTTTGCGCTCTGATAAACGAAAATTTAAAAAAGAATTTCTATTTTCAGGCGGGTTTGTTTTTAGCTATCATTTTGCTTGGATTTTTGGCGGTTTGGATGCAGGAGTAGTCAAATTTGAGCGGGCAAATTTGACCAAGATGAGCTAAATTTAGCGGCTCAAAGCCGCCGTCCGCTTACTCCTCGATATTGCTCGGAGAGGTCGGCTTGCCCAGCAAAAACCCTTGCGCGTATTTGATGCCAAATTTCTTTATCTCGGCGAGGATCTCCTCTGAGCTAACAAACTCCGCCACGACGTTATAGCCCTGTCTTCCGGCAAAGTCGATGATGGTTTGCAGTAGATACCTAGCATTTTTGTCGTAAGGTAGCTTTTTGATGATCGAGCCGTCGATCTTGATCGTGTCGATATCAAGCTCCAAGATACGGTAGTAGTTAGAGTAGCCGCTACCGAAATCATCGATCGAGATTTTGCAGTCGTAGGCGCGGATCCTGTTGATAAAATCATTTACGATCTTATAATCATCCACGCCCTCACTCTCTAGTATCTCAAAATACACGTGCTCCGGCCTTGAGCAGACGCGTAGCTTTTTCTCGATGAGATCCCTTATGCTCTCGTTTGCGATATCGCTGCTAGAAAGGTTCATAGAAAAGCTTGTATTCGTAAACTTCTCAACTAGCCTAAATACGTGCTCAACGACCTTTTTGGTGATATCGTTATAAAGCGAAATTTTCTTTGCTATGTCCAAAAACTCGCCCGGATAGCGAGTCTTGCCGCTTTCGTCGATGATACGTACAAGCACTTCGTAGTATTTGATTTGCGAACCTTCGCCCGATACATCGTAAATCGGCTGACACTCGACGATCACGGTATCATTATATATGGCGTTTTCGATGGTGCGCGACATGATTTGGTTGTGGTAGTACTGCTGCTCGATGTGGCTGTTTTCGGTGTAAAACTGCACCGTTTCGCCGTTTTGCTTAGCTTCGTGGTGAGCTAGCATGGCTTGAGTTAGGCGGTTTGTTTGCGGAGTGTCTTGAGGCAAACTAACGCCTATGGTTATTTTGATATTAGGGATAAACTCTCTTGTTCCCTCGACCGTGATATAGAGGCTATTAGCCTTAAAATAATCGATAAATTTACGCACTACACGCTCTGCATCGTCACCGCCGTACCAGATACAAAACTCGTCAAACTGCACTCTGTAAATGTCCGCGTCCATCTTATAAGTGTCGATGCAAAGCTGAAGCGTCTCGGCAAATGAAACTATGATGGCATCCACAGTCTTTGTCTTGTAAAAAAATCTAAAATCCATAAAATTGGTGATGTTTATGTAGATTATCATACCGCTGGTGCCTTGCTCCATCCTTTGCGTTAGAGCGAAATAACTACCCATCCCCGTTAGCTTGTCTTTTAACGCCTCATTTTGCAGCTCTTTGTTTTTATTTTCGAGCTCTTTGGTCATCGCGAGCTCTTTGGTTTTGTCGTATTTGATCGACATATAGCCGTCTTTGTCGCCGCTTTCGTTAAAAAGCGGAGAGAAAATAACCTGCTCGTGGATGAGGGCGCCGCTTTTTGTTTTGCTCACTAGCTCATCGGCTCGCCAAATTTGATTCGATTCTATCGTTTTTAGCATATCTTGATAAAATTCGTGCGGATGATAGTGGGATTTGATGATATTTATATTTTTGCCTTTGAGCTCTTCAAATTTATACCCGAAATTTCGCTCAAAAATCTTATTTACGTATTTTACTTTTCTATCCAGATCGGTAAAGGTTATTGCGTTAAAGCTATTATCGACGGCTTGCTCGAAGCGGGTTAGAAGCCTGATATGCTCCTTTGCCCTAACGTAAGAGATGTAGACAAATAGCGACGCAAGAGCAAATAGTATAAACACCAGCACCATCGTACCGCGCAAATTTGACGTGACTTTTTGTATATAGCGCTCGTTGCTTTCTTTTAGATCAAATAGTTTTTTGTAAATTCCAAGCGAAACTATCTCGTGATAAAGCTCCTGCGCCTGCTCGTAGTAGCCAAGCAGCCTTTGCGTACCAGCTAAAAAGCCGGCGTCGTTTTTGGTTAGCTTTGGATCTTTTAAATACTCGTTTAAAAGCTTTCTAGGCGCTTTTAGGTCGGCATTTAAGTCGTATCTAAATATCAAAATTTGCGGCATCAACTCTTTAAAATAAAATCCGTCCAAAGCCTCAAATTTTAAAATCATCTCGCTATAAACGAGTTTTGCCATTGCGGTTACGGAGTTAAATTTATCCGTTAGTTCGACTCTTTTTTCAACCGACTCTTCCAGCTCGGTAAATATTTTTTTGTTTAACGCGAGTTTTTCAAAGGAAATTAGATTGCTCGAATCAAGCTTTTTTAGACCCTTTTTAAACTCCGCCGTATAGCGCATGATCTCGTCGTAGTCGGCCTCCAAAAAACTTTTTTCGAGTAAGAAATTCGCTTCGTCGTTAGCATCCATTACGCTTTCTATCGTGCCTTTCCACTCATAAGCAGTTACTAGGTCCCTAGTGGCTTTATAGGTCATCACGGTACCGAAAAATACGATACAAACGATAGT
>NZ_CALIII010000122.1 GCF_938018145.1 uncultured Campylobacter sp. | reverse complement strand
ATTTTCCGCTTCGACGCAAAACTGGGCGCCGAGCTCCTGCGCGCGCTTTATCGCGGCTGCGTCAAATTTAAACAAATTTTGCTTGCCCGCTTCGATCTGCTGGGCATTCTCGCGCCAAAATAGCGGCTCGTACGGCACTAGCTCGTGGCCGATTAGTTTCATTTTTTATCCTTTATGCAGTCCTCGCATATATACCCGCCGCCGCTTATTACGGCGTCTTTAGCCTCTATAAAGGTGCCGCACTTTTTGCATTCGACGAAATTTTGGGCCTCTTTGTCCTCTTTTTTTGCGCCGCCTTTTACGCCTCTTTTTACGCGGGTTTTAAAAAATATCATATAAATCGCGATTAAAACCGCTAAAAAAGCCAAAATTTTAAATAACATCGCCGCCCTTTATAAGTACGTATTTTCGGTTGCCACGCCCGCAAATTTGAGCTTTGAGTCCGTCTAACTCGCTTTGTACGCTGCTTCCTTTATAAAGTAAAATTTGAGTTTGCGCGCCCACAAAACCGTTGCAAATCTCAAGCAAATCTTTCGTTTTCATCAGTGCGCGACTCGTGATTAGCTGCGCCGCAAACGGCTCGCCGTCCTGGATCTTGCAAGATTTTACGCGGATGTTGGTTAAATTTAGCTCAGCCTTGACATAGCTTAGAAACGCCGATTTTTTCGGGCTGGGCTCAAAGAGATGCCACTCGCACTCCCTTAAAATCATCGCGAGAAATATCGCGGGAAAGCCCGCTCCGCTGCCCACATCGATCGCCGTTTTAGCGTCCAAAATTTGCGGGAAAATTTCAAGCGGAGCTATGCTGTCAGTGATCTGCTCATTTAAATTTTTATAGTTTGTGAGGCTGTGCACGCGGTTAAATTTAGCCAAAATCTCGCTAAATTTCGCCGTTTGCGCGTCAAAGTCCCTCGGCAGGTCAATTTTCATCTAGCATGTGCCCCATCTGCTCTTTTTTCACGCGCAGGTAGTTTTCGTTAAATTTGTTCGCGTGTATCACGATCGGCACGCGAGATACGATCTGCACGCATTTTAGCCCGGACAGTTTTTTTGGGTTATTGGTTAGCAAATTTATCTTTTCGATGCCGAAGTGCTTTAAGATAAAATCCACGATCTCGTACGTGCGCTCGTCGGCCTTAAAGCCTAGCTGGTGGTTTGCCTCGATGGTGTCAAGGCCCTCGTCTTGCAGGTGGTAGGCGTTTACTTTGTTTAGTAGGCCGATATTTCGCCCCTCTTGGCGCAGATAGATCACCATGCCGCCGTGCTCTTCGATGTACTTTAGGCTGGCTTCCAGCTGGTCGCGGCAGTCGCACTTGAGGCTACCGATCGCATCGCCCGTTAGGCACTCGGAGTGGATGCGGACGTTTACGACCTCGCCGAAAGGTTTTTTGTAAATCGCCAAATGTTCCTTCTCGCCCTCCTTAAAGGCCTTTATCTCAAATATCCCGAAACGAGAGGGTAAATTTGCCGTATTTGAAAGCTCGATATTCATAAAATTTTAACTCCTATTATGTTACACTAAGCGTAAATTGTAGCGAAGTAAAAGGAAAATTATGTTTAAACGTTTTAGAAGGCTCAGGATAAATCCCGCGATCAGAGAGATGGTGCGCGAAACTAGCGTTTGCGCGAGCGATTTTATCTATCCGCTTTTCGTCGTCGAAGGCAAGGGCGTGAAAAAAGAGATAAGCTCGATGCCGGGCGTCTTTCAGATGAGTTTGGACGAAATTTTAAAAGAGTGCGAAATCGTGCGAAATTTGGGCATAAAAGCGGTTATTTTATTTGGCATACCTAGCCTAAAAGATAGCGTAGGCAGCGACGCTCTGAGCGATGACGGCATCATAGCGACCGCGCTGCGAGCGATAAAGGATAAATTTCCTGATCTAGTCGTGATAACCGATCTTTGCTTTTGCGAGTACACCGATCACGGCCACTGCGGTATCCTAGATCACGTCCATCAGACCGTCGATAACGACGCGACGCTGGAAATTTCCGCTAAACAAGCGCTGATCCACGCTAGAAACGGAGCCGATATGATCGCTCCAAGCGGTATGATGGACGGCATCATCGCTACCTTGCGCGGGGCGCTGGATTTGAGCGGATATGAAAATTTGCCGATTATGGCGTATTCGACCAAATTTGCTTCGGCGTACTACGGACCGTTTCGCGACGTAGCCGAGAGCGCGCCGAGCTTTGGCGATAGAAAAAGCTACCAGATGGATCCCGCAAACCGCCTAGAAGCCGTGAGCGAGAGCCTGGAGGACGAGGCGCAGGGGGCCGATATCTTGATGGTAAAGCCCGCCCTTGCGTATTTAGACGTCATCCGCGATCTACGCGAAGCGACGAGGCTGCCGATCTGCGCGTATAACGTGAGCGGCGAATACGCTCTGTTAAAAGCTGCGGCAAAAGCCGGCGTCATCGATTACGAACGCGTGATGATGGAGACGCTAGTCGGGTTTAAGCGCGCAGGCGCAGATTTGATAATAAGCTATCATGCTAAAGAAGCGGCTCAAATTTTAAGGGGATAGCGGCTTGTCTCGCGAGCGCTTTTCCGAGATTTCGCAAAAATTTTCGCTCCGCAGGCTATATGCCTAGCGCACGCTCAATTTTGCTTCAAAA
>NZ_CALIII010000121.1 GCF_938018145.1 uncultured Campylobacter sp. | reverse complement strand
TTTAATCCCAATTTTTCGATGACGGCGTCTACGCTACCCTCGTTTTCCATAAGATAGTCAAGCACCTCTTTTGCCGCCTTAGCGCTTATCGTACCGTCTTCTATGCGGCGTAAAAGCTCTATCATCTTAGCCGAATTTACTGGCGATGTCTCGATCGTAGCACCGTTTTTTAGACGACCCAAAAGCTCAACGATGAGCCATGTAACGGCCAGTTTCGGCGATATTTTTGCTTCCACGAGCTCTTCGAAATACTTCGCCGTCTCCACGCTGCTAGTTAAAATCAGCGCGTCGTCCTCTTTTACGCCAAGCTCGCGTCCGTATCTAGCGACCTTTTGTTCGGCAAGCTCAGGGATCTTGATCGCTTCGTTATACATCTCCTCTGGGATCTCGACAGGCAGAAGATCAGGATCTGGAAAATATCTATACTCGGCACTATCTTCCTTGCCTCGCATAGAGCGCGTGACTAAATTTACTGTATCAAAAAGGCGGGTCTCTTGATAAACTTCCTCATCGTATTTGCCGTCTTCCCACGCCGCGCTTTGACGCTCGACCTCGTAGTCGATCGCTTTTTGGATAAATCTAAACGAGTTTAAATTTTTAATCTCGACGCGCGTGTAAAGCTTGCTGTCGCCTTTTGGACGGATGCTTACGTTAGCGTCGCAGCGAAAGCTTCCCTCTTGCATATTGGCGTCGCTGATGTTTAAAAATCGCAAAATCGAGTGCAGTTTTTTTAGGTATGCAACCGCCTCGTCGGAGCTGCGCAGATCAGGCTCGCTCACGATCTCAAGCAGCGGCGTGCCGGCGCGGTTTAGATCGACTAGGCTTTGTCCGCTCTCGTGGATGTTTTTACCAGCATCCTCTTCAAGGTGCGCTCGAGTGATGCCGATGCGTTTTTTTTCGCCATTTACATCGATAAAAAGCTCGCCTTTTTCTACTATCGGTATCTCAAACTGCGAAATTTGATAGGCTTTTGGAAGGTCTGGGTAAAAGTAGTTTTTACGGTTAAAAACCGAGCGTTTATTTATAGTCGCATTTACCGCCGCGCCAAAGCTTATCGCCTTTCTCACGGCTTCTTTGTTTAGCACCGGCAAAGATCCGGGTAACGCTAGGCAGGTCGGACAAACGTGCGTATTTGCCTCATCGCCGAAGCTCGTGGAGCAAGAGCAGAAAATTTTAGTTTTTGTATTAAGCTGGGTGTGAACCTCAAGCCCGATAACGACTTCAAACATAATTTGCCTTTTATTTAAAATTTAGGGCATATTTTAGCAGGATTTTTATTTAAGTTAGATAAAAAGAAGGGGTTGCGCCCGCCGATTTTTAGCGTATTTTAGCTGGCGGACGCGTAAATTTAAATTTTAGTGCTCGTCGTGGCTGATCAAGATCGCGCCGGCAAGATACACGTAAGTAAGAATCATAAAGATAAATGTCTGCAAGCACGCCATAAACGTAAGCAAGACAAACGCCGGAAGCGCAGCGTAAGACGCAAGAGCAAGTACGACCAAAAGGAACAAATCATCACCCTTGATGTTACCGAAAAGTCGGAAAGAAAGCGATACGACGCGAGACAGATGCGAAACGATCTCGACGATAAACATTATCGGAGCTAGCCATTTGTTTGGTCCCATGAAGTGAGCAAAATACTTAACCACACCGTTTACGCGGATACCTTCGTAGTGGTAAAACACGAAAACCACGAGCGCTAGAGTAAGGGTCAAATTTAAGCTCGAAGTCGGAGCCTCAAATCCAGGTATTATGCCTATTATGTTACTTACAAATACGATCAAACCGATGGTGGCGACTAGCGGTAGGTATTTTCTAGATAGCGCTTCGCTGCCTAGCACGTCCTTGCCCATGGATACGACGCCTTCTAAATACGCTTCGAGGATATTTTGCGCTCCGCGAGGCACGAGTTGCAAATTTTTAGTTGCAAATTTTGCCACGATAAGCACGATAATCGCGACTAAAACGAGATGTCCCGCGTAATTTACCGCGTGGATAACGTGCTCGTTGTCGGTAAACAAAGAAGCGATCCAACCTGTAAACAAAAACAAATTTTCTTGCATGGATTAACCTTAGATTTATGAAATTTAACGGCAATTTTATCCAAATAAACGTTAAAAGTTTTTTAAGCTTACCTCAAATTTCGCCCAAATTTTAGCTTTTTTGTCAAATTTAGCTCAAATTTCTACGTCGTTTTTTAAAATCAGCGCTTACGCGAAAAATCTATCGTAAACAAGCTTTAGTATCGTCGCGCCCACGACGGCTAAAAACACGACTCTAACAAATTTAACGTCCTTTTTCATGACCATATTTGAGCCAAAATACGCGCCCAAAACCTGACCGACGCCCATCAAAAGCCCAACCGTCCAAAGTATCTGTCCGCCTGCGATAAAAACGGCAAGAGAGACGATGTTGCTGGTAAAATTTAGGATTTTCGTATGCGCGACGGCTTTTTTCATATTTAGCCCGATGAGCGCAACCATCGCAAACGTCCAAAAACTGCCCGCTCCCGGCCCGAAAAATCCGTCGTAAAAGCCTAAAATTAGGCCAAATATAACGTAAAAAGCTCGCGCGTTCATGCGGGCGGCTCTGTCCTCGTCGCCGACCTTTGGCATCAAAAGCGTATATATGAAAATCGCTATCAAACAAAACGGGATAATAACGCGCAAAAACTCGGCGCTCAAAAACAAAATAAGCACCGTGCCGACGCACGCGCCGATAAAGGTAAAAACGATGCCGATAAAAACTTCGCGGAAATTTATCATGCCTTTTCGGGCGAAATTTAGCGCCGCCGTGAAGCTACCAAAAGTGCCTTGAAGCTTGTTCGTCGCTAGCGCCACATGAGGCGGCACGCCCATCGCCATGATCGTGGGTAGCGCGATCAGTCCGCCTCCGCCAGCGATCGCGTC
>NZ_CALIII010000120.1 GCF_938018145.1 uncultured Campylobacter sp. | reverse complement strand
TTGAAGTCGAAATTTGCGAATTTGACTTCAAATTTGAATATAAAGCGATAAGGCGGAGTATCGTGAGATGATTTTGAAAGTTGTGCGGAAAATTTTAATCAAGACTAGGCATGAAGCCTGTCGCAGATTAAAATTTTCAAATCTCTTTCAAAAGGACTCGCGAGACGAGCCTTCCCAAAAGCCGCTTAACTTTCTTTCAAAAGTTTCGCCACCATCTGCTCGCTCTTCCCCTTATCGGTATCCTTTTTCGTCGCCTTGTATATCCCGCTCACGTACTCCTCGAGTACCTCTTGCGAGTTTATGCGCGCGTCGCCCTCTTTAGGTCTCACCTTGGCGTATTCGCCGCTATTTTGCAGCTCAAACGCCAGCTCGTTATCGCTAAGCTGCAATCGCAAAAACTCGAGCAAGCGCTCTTGCAAATTTTTATCGATTATCGGCGTCATGAGCTCTAGGCGGCGCTCGAGATTTCGCGGCATCCAGTCGGCGGAGGCGATGTAAATTTGAGGCTCGGCGTGCCTAAAATAAAATATCCTCGCATGCTCAAGGTATTTGCCGATGAGCGATCTCACGCGGATATTTTCGCTTAGGCCCTTTACGCCAGGGCGCACGCAGCAGATGCCGCGCACGATGAGGTCGATCTTTACGCCCGCGCTACTAGCCTTTACCAGCGCGTCTATGATGTCGCTATCTACTAGCGCGTTCATCTTGGCCACGATCCTGCCCTGCTCGCCGTGCGCAGTCTCGGTCTTTATCATCTCTAGCACGCGCTCTTTTATCTGCATCGGCGACATAGAAAGCGTCTGCAAACGGCGGTTTTTAGAAAAGCCCGAAAGTATATGAAAAAACGTCGTCGTATCGCTCGCAAACTCCGCCCTGCTCGTAAAATAGCTCACGTCGGTGTAAATTTTCGCCGAGCCCCCATTATAGTTGCCGGTAGATAGATGCATGTAAAATTTGAGCTTGCCGCCCTCTTGACGGATGACTTGGCTCACTTTTGCGTGCACCTTAAAGCCCGTGATGCCGTATATCACGTGCGCGCCGGCGTCTTCTAGAGCCTTTGCCCAGTGTAGGTTGTTTTCCTCGTCGAACCTCGCCTTTAGCTCGACCATCACGGTTACTTGCTTGCCGTCGTTTGCGGCGTCGATGAGTGCCTGGATGATAGGCGAGTTTTTATCGACGCGGTAGAGCGTCATGCGGATCGAGATCACGCGCGGATCCTTGCTCGCCTCTCTGATAAACTGCACGACGGGATCAAAGCTCTCGTAGGGATGCACGACTAGCACGTCTTCTTTATCAATGACGTCAAACATCGAGAGATGAGTGCTAAAAGGCGGCAATGTCTTTGGCGCGTACGGCGGCAGGCAAAGGTGCGAGAATTCTTTATTTCCCACGATTTGCCAGAGCGAATTTAGCGTCAGCGGTACGGTGTACTCGTAAATGTCTTTGTAAAAAATCTTCATGTGCGAGTTTAGAAACTCGACTATCTCGGCATCGGCGTCCTTTTGTATCTGCATGCGCACAAACGCGCCTTTTCGGCGCAGTTTAAGTCCCTGTTCGAGGATCATCATAAAATCATCCGCCTCTTCTTCCTCGATGACGATGTCGGCGTTTCTCGTGACTCTAAACGCTGCCGAGCTAAGCAGCTTGTAACCCGGAAAAATCTCCTCTGCATGGCGGTGCACGATCGTTTCTATCGGCACGTAGACATTATCGGCCGCCTGATAAAACCTCGGTAAAACACGTGAGATGCGTATCATGCCAAATTTTATAATCTCTGGACTATCCGCATCGGCAAGCTTGACGGCTAGGCTAAAGCTAAGGTTGTTTAGATGAGGATACGGATGCGTGGCGTCAACCGCGATAGGCACGATGACGGGTAGGATGTTTGAGAAAAAATACTCGTCGCATTTGGCGCGAAGTTCGGGCGAGATTTCGTCGTAATTTTTCATAAAAAGCCCGTTTTGCGCGAGCTCTTTTAGCGCGTCTTTATAGTGCTTTTCCACGAGCGCGAGTTCGTCTTTGATGTATTTTCTGATTTCCCTTAGCTGCTCTAGCGGACTCATGCCGTCGCTACCGCTAGCTGCGACTCCCGCGGCAAAAAGCTGCTTAAGCCCCGCGATGCGGATCATGTAAAATTCATCCAAATTCGTCATATAAATCGCGATAAATTTTAGCTTTTCAAGCGGCGGTAATGCCTTTTCGCACTGGGCTAAAACGCGCGAGTTAAAACGCAACCAACTAAGTTCGCGGTTGATAAAAATGCTCTTTTTCTCATCCATTTTTCATCCTTTTTGCTCTTTTATGAATTTTAGCGAATTTTCTCTTAAATCATGGCTCTTCTGAAAAGCCGATAGTTTGTGTTATAATAAACAAAAAACAAATTAAGCTTCGGAAAAAATAGGTAAGGAAATAAGATGGAATATATTTGGGCGGTTATTATTCTATGCGTCGGAATGGCGGTTTTTTGGGTACTCAAAAAGATTTCGATGTAGCCGCGTTGTAAATTTGAAAACAAATTTATATTTT
>NZ_CALIII010000119.1 GCF_938018145.1 uncultured Campylobacter sp. | reverse complement strand
TCAGCGTCTCGCCCTGATACCACGGCTGAGCGTATTTTTGCATCTTCCACTCGCGCCCGGGTACGATACCGACAAATTCGTTAGGCAGATCCACTCCGCTCTTTTGTCCAAACCCCAGCCGCTCTAAAACCGGCGAAACGGCGTCTATACCGACTTTTAAGCTGCCTTTATAAAAATAATCGTCACAGCTCTCTCGGATGGCCGAGTTCATATCCATAAAACCGTGTCCGTAAACGTTCCAGCAACGAAAATTTCGCCCTCCAAGCTCAAATGAGCCCGAGCAGAAATACCCATCGGCGCGGCTCATCTTGCCGGTATCTAAAAACGCCATCGCTACGCCCATTTTTATAACCGAGCCCGGCGGATAAAGACCGTTTACGAGCTTATTCGTAAACGGATGATCGATACTTTTAACAAGCTCGTCCCATTTAGCCTGCGATAACCCCGTAACGAACGGGTTTAAATCATACTCTGGGAAGCTGCCCGCAGCCAGTATCGAGCCGTCTCTCACGTCCATCACGATGATGACGCCCGCGTTATCGCCGAAAATTTCCTCGATGTATTTTTGCATCTCAAGGTCGATCGTGAGCGAGATGTCAGAACTTTGCGGGTAGCTCATGGATACCTCCTCGACCTCCTGATTTAGCGCATTTACTTTTACCTTTCGCACGCCCTCTTGCCCCTGCAAGACGGAGTTATAAAAGCGCTCCGTGCCGCTTCTGCCCGTGTGATTGGTTAGCTTTGCGACGGGATCGGACTCGACGTCTTGCTGATTTGCGCGGCCGACGTAGCCGATGATGTGAGAGGCTAGGTTATTGTAGGGATAGTGGCGCTTGGATGCCGGTTTGACCTCCAAATTTTCTCGCAGCGATAGTTCGGCGATGCGCGGTATCATCTTGTCGTAGTCCATAAAATCGATAATCTGAATAAAATCTTGGTTATAAGGCGAGTCGGCCTTGACGTATTCGCGCTTTAGCTTCGTGACGTTTAGGTCCTCGAATAAATTTTGCAAATTTGCAAGCTCGGCGTCTAAAATCTCCGCCCTCTTGCCGCTCAGGTGCGGCTTTAACGCGACGGAAAAACCGAGGCGATTTACCGCCATCGGACGGCCTTTGGCGTCTAAAATCAGCCCCCTGACGGGAGCTAGATACTGCGTTTTTACCGCATTTTGCTCGGCGATCTCCTCATAAAAATCGTTTGATTTGACGCTAAGATAATAAACGCGCACCAGCAAAAGCACCCAGACGCTAAATATGATGCCAAACACTATGCGCATCCTCATAAGCGCCCCCTAAACAAAACTACCGCCAAAACAGACTCCACGCCGACGTAGATTAGGTACTCGTAGTCAAATTTTAACATAGGCAAATTTGCCGCGTATGAGATAAAAGAGCTCGTCGCGCAGGTCCAAACGTAGCCGCTAGCGACGAATCCAACCGCCAAAAGCTCCCTTGATTTTAGCGTAACGATGAGCCAGTCGGACATAAAATGATAAAAAAGCATAAACGCAATCACGGCCGAAAACAGCGCAAATCCGTGCGCCTGCTCGGCAAAAGTGAGGTAAAACAGACAAAAATACCACTCCTTGCCAAACTCTTTGAGCGTCTTTTGTTTTTGCAAAGTTAGCATGATCATGTAAGTAAAAAATATCCCGATAAGAGGCGGTAGGTGCGTAAATACCGTCGTTATGCTCTGATAAAATACTAAAAAAGCAACCCAAGCAAGCTGCTTTAAAAATCGCTTCTCCGCGCCCAGTCTTCGCATCGCCGCACTCGTTTGCATTATTATAGGTTTTTAGCTAAATTTATAAATTTGGCCTTGGCGGCGCTTAAATTTGTAAATTTAGTTAGAAAATTTGATGGTAAAAATGCCAAAATTTGCCTGCGGCTTTTTGATTTCATTACAGCCCCAGCGCGTTTAGATATATAAGCTCGTTTGCCTTTTCTACGCCTGTTTTTTTAAGCGCCGAAACGAAATGCGCGCCCGGATAGACTTTTAAAACCGCGCTTTTTTGGCTTTGATTTAGCTTGTCTGATTTTGTGAGGAAATTTAAAATCTTTTGGTCGGGGCGCAAGAAGCTTTGCAAATAGTCGTTTACGTCCCTATCTATTTGCATATCAAACTGGCGCGAGTCGATGAGATGCACGAAAAGCTTGATGTTGGCTCTAAATTTTAGATATTCGTCGAGGTTTTTTCTCCACTGCGCGTGCATGCTTTTGGCTACTTTTGCGTATCCAAAGCCAGGCAGATCGACGAAAGTCAAATTTGCCCTCTCCTCGCTTGGCTCGCCTTGCTCGTTTTTGATACCGCGCGCATACTCGACCTCGAAAAAATTTATGAGGCGCGTTTTGCCCGGCGTCGAGCTTGATTTGGCTAGATTTTTGCGCCCGGTAAGCGCGTTTATCAGGCTGCTTTTGCCGACGTTGGAACGCCCCAAAAACGCCACTTCGCTCATCGCAAACTCGGGCGCACCCGCGATATTTGCGGCGGAGGTGATAAACTGCGCGCTGCTAGGATAGATCATTTGTTTTGATCTTCGACCTGAAAGATCAGACGCACGGGTTTTTTCTCGCCGCCGCCGCTTTTTACTTCGTAGGTGCCTTTTTGGCGATTTACGATGATCTTATCGCCGTAAACCTCCTTTTTGGTCTCGGCCTCGTGCAGATAGGCGTTGTTTTCGAGCGTGTAAGCCTCGATAGTCGGATCATAGGTCAGTACGCCGCCTCTGCCGTCGTAATGCTTTTGATTGAGTAAAATTTTAAAATTTGCGTTTCCCGTCGCGACATATTTGGTAGGCTGGCGCTTGGCGTCGAAGTAGATCGTCACTTTATCGGAATTTAGCGTATCATAAGCGCCCTTTTTGATGCGGACGTTGCCCGTCAGAACGCTGATCTGCTTGATCTCGTCGGCGAAAAAATTATCCGCCGTGACCTCGACCTGCTCCTGCGCGGCGCTAAGAGTAGTCGCGCCAAAGCCCGAAATTAGCGCGGCTGAAAGTATTAGTTTGTGGAGTTTTGATCTTTTATTAAATACCATGCGTGGATTCCTTTTGAGTTTGTTTGTTTGGTTTTAGTATCGTAGCTGAT
>NZ_CALIII010000118.1 GCF_938018145.1 uncultured Campylobacter sp. | reverse complement strand
CGGATTTAAGCGGCATATACCTTGATATCTGCAAAGACCGCCTATACTGCGACGCCAAAGACAGCGATACGCGCCGCTCGGCTCAAAGCGCCATGGCGCTAATCACTAGAGCGCTACTGCCTCTCATCGCTCCGACGCTAACCTACACCGTGGACGAGGCGATGGACTATGCGCCTAAGATCATAAAAAACGGCGCAACCGACGCCTTTGATCTAGAATACGCGCCGCTAGATTTTGAGTTTAATGTAGACGACGAGCTACTAATGGCTAGTCGCGAGAAGTTTTTCGAGCTAATCGACGTACTCAAAAAAGATAAAAAGATAAAATCAACCCTCGAGCTAGTGCTGCAAACCAGCTCAAATTTGATCCTAAGCGAAGACATAAACGAGATAAGCGACTGGTATATGGTTAGCGACGTCCAGAGCCTAGACGGCAGCGACAGTCTAGCCGAATTTGACGTCGGAAACGATAAATTTAAACTCGTTTTATCGACGCGTCACAAATGCCCGAGATGTTGGAAATTTACCGCTAAGCACGACGGCGAAACATGCCCGAGATGCGAAAAGGTACTAAAAAATGTCTGAGCCCATCTCCGCTTGGTTCGTCGCGGCGACCATCGCGGCCATCCTCGCGGTCACAGCCGCAGGTATCGTAGCGGTAATAAAATTTAAGGATAAAAAATGATAACTTTAAAAGAGGCTCTAAAGCTAAGCGCCGGCGAAGTAGCCGAGCTTAGAAACGAGCTGGAAAAGAAAATTTTCGCAGATAGGGAGCTTGGCGCCTATGTCGAGCAGTTGGCAAATTTGCCGCTTGATAAACTGGGTGCGGGCGTACCGATCGCTATAAAAGACAACATCCAGGTAAAAGGCTGGAGCGTAACGAGCGCGTCTAAAATTTTACAAGGCTACATCGCGCCTTATAACGCGACGGTTATAGAAAAGCTGCTAGCAGCGGGCTTGGCGCCGTTTGGCCGTACGAATATGGACGAATTCGCCATGGGTAATACGACCGAAAACAGCTACTATGGTAAAACACTAAATCCTCTAAATCGCGAAAGAGTCGCAGGCGGTAGCTCGGGCGGCT
Organism: uncultured Campylobacter sp.; assembly: GCF_938018145.1. GTDB lineage: Bacteria > Campylobacterota > Campylobacteria > Campylobacterales > Campylobacteraceae > Campylobacter_A. Next base: position 2,002 of record NZ_CALIII010000118.1, on the reverse strand, counting down.
CTGCTGCCGCGGTCGGCGCAGGACTAGCGGTGGCTGCTCTAGGAAGCGATACGGGCGGCTCGATACGCCAGCCTGCGGCATTTTGCGGCTGCGTGGGACTAAAGCCGACCTACGGACGCGTGAGCCGCTACGGCCTGGGCTCATACTCTAGTTCGCTAGATCAGATCGGACCGATAACGCAAAACGTCGAGGACGCCGCGATCTTGTACGATATCATCGCAGGACACGACGACAAAGACAGCACGAGCGCGGATATCAAATTTGAGAGCGTAGCAGATAAGCTAAACGCGGATAAAAAACTAACGATCTGTGTCATCGAAAACTACATAAACGAAGCCTCGGAAGAGACTAAAAAAGCGCTTTTAAAAGCGGTCGATGTTTTAAAAACCGCAGGCCACAAGATAATCTATAAAAATTTAGAAAACTCAAAATGCGACATCGCGACCTACTACATCATCGCCACGGCCGAAGCCAGCGCAAATCTTAGCCGCTTTGACGGCATAAGATACGGACGCAGAGCCGAAGCTAAAAATTTAAAAGAACTCTATATCAACTCGCGCTCGGAAGGATTCGGCGAAGAGGTAAAAAAGCGAATTTTACTCGGTACTTTCGTGCTTAGCAGCGGTTACTACGACGCGTATTACATTAAGGCTCAAAAAGCTCGCGCCCACACTAAGGCTAAGTATGAGCAAATTTTGAGCGAATGCGACCTCATTTTGATGCCTGTCGCCCCTAGCACGGCGTATAAATTTGGCGAGCTAAAAAACCCGCTAGATTCCTATCTATCAGACATCTATACGATCAGCGTAAATTTAGCCGGCTTGCCAGCCATCTCGGTTCCGGTAGCCAAAGACGCGGACGGCCTAAACGTCTCTGCTCAGCTCATCGCAAAGGCGTGGGACGAAAAAACGCTGCTAGAAGGCGCGCTTAGTTTAGAAAACTCTATAAAAGGATAAACGCATGAAGATAGTTACGAAGGCTCTCACCTTTGACGACGTTTTGCTCGTCCCGCAGTACTCCGAAATTTTGCCTAAACAAGTCGATATAAAAACGCGCTTTAGCAGAAATGTGGAGCTAAATATCCCGATCGTATCGGCTGCGATGGACACCGTCACCGAGCACCGCGCGGCGATCATGATGGCGCGTCTGGGCGGTATCGGCGTCATACATAAAAATATGGACATACAAAGCCAGGTCAAAGAGGTCCGCCGCGTGAAAAAAAGCGAAAGCGGCGTGATCATCGATCCTATCTCCATCTCGCCAAACGCTAGCGTAGGCTCCGCGCTTGATATGATGGCGGATCTACACATCTCAGGCGTTCCCGTCGTAGACGAGGAAAATAAACTAATAGGAATCCTAACCAACCGCGATTTGAGATTTGAAAACGATAGAAGCGTCCTCGTAAAAGACAGGATGACTAAAGCCCCGCTGATCACCGCTCCAAAGGGTTGCACGCTAGACGATGCGGAGAAAATTTTCTCTCAAAACCGCGTAGAAAAGCTACCTATCGTCGATAAAGACGGCCACCTAGAAGGCCTCATAACCATAAAAGATCTAAAAAAACGCAAAGAGTATCCAAACGCAAACAAAGACGCATACGGCAGACTCCGCGTAGCAGCAGCCATCGGCGTAGGTCAAATGGACAGAGCAAAAGCTCTAGCGGAAGCCGGCGTAGACGTCATCGTTATAGACTCCGCTCACGGCCACTCAAAAGGCGTACTAGACACGCTAAGACAGGTTAAAGCCGAGCTAAAAGTGGACGTCGTAGCCGGAAATATCGCAAACCCGGCTGCCGTCAAAGACCTAGCAGAAGCAGGCGCAGACGGCATCAAGGTAGGCATAGGGCCGGGCTCCATCTGCACCACTCGCGTAGTAGCGGGCGTTGGCGTACCTCAAATTTTCGCCGTAGATAGCTGCTCGGCCGAGGCTGCAAAATACGGCATCCCGGTCATCGCAGACGGCGGACTAAAGTACTCTGGCGACGTAGCCAAAGCCCTAGCCG
>NZ_CALIII010000117.1 GCF_938018145.1 uncultured Campylobacter sp. | reverse complement strand
CGAGCTAACCAGGGCGCTAAAATGCGGCGTAAATTTGATCTCAAATTTGACGGAAAGCGGCGAATTTGACTGCATCATCGACGGGATTTTCGGAACCGGACTTAGCCGCGAGCTAGACGAGCGGACGATAAATTTGATAAATCTACTAAACGAAAAATCTGCCTACAAACTCGCCTGCGACATCCCAAGCGGGCTTGATAAAAACGGTATGTCGCAAGGAGCGGTTTTTAAGGCTGATACGACCGTGACGATGGGTGCACTAAAGCTAGCGCTTTATAGCGACTTTGCAAAGGATTTCGTAGGGCGCGTAAAGGTCGCAAATTTGGGCCTTCCCCGCGAGCTTTACGAGACGGGGACGAGCTTTTATAAACTTGGAAAAAGCGATTTAAATTTGCCGTTTCGCGTAAAACAAAACGCTAACAAGGGCGACTTTGGCCACGTGTTTGTCGTTAGCGGCCAAAAGAGCGGAGCGGCGCGTATAGCTGGACTTGCCGCGCTAACTATGGGCGCTGGGCTCGTTAGCGTCGTGGGCGAAAATTTAAACATCGAGCCCGTTTTAATGCAAAGCGCGCGCATAACGCCCAAAATGCGAGTCGGAGCCGTCGGCATGGGGCTTGGCGAGCTTGATGAGGCGCAAAAAGACGAGCTTTTTAGCGAGCTAAAAACAAAAGACGCGCTCGTTATCGACGCCGATCTTTGCTACGAGCCGCGCACGCTTGAGCTTTTAAACAGCGAAAAGGTTGTGATAACGCCGCACCCAAAAGAGTTTGCGAGCCTGCTTGAGCTTGCTGATTTAGGTAAATTTGACGCTAGCGAAGTACAAAAAAATCGTTTCAATCTCGCTCAAATTTTTAGCCGAAATTTTAAATGCGTGCTTGTGTTAAAGGGCGCAAATACGCTAATCGCGCAAGGCGGCGAGGTTTACGTCATGACGCACGGCAGCGCCGCGCTCGCAAAAGGCGGCAGCGGAGACGCGCTAAGCGGTATCATCGCGGGACTGCTCGCGCAGGGTTATAGCCCGCTAAATGCCGCGATCTCGGGCACGCTAGCTCACGCTCTAGCCGCCCGCGAAATCAAAATCAACGACTACGCGCTCACGGCCGCGGACGTCATCAAAGGACTCAAATGCTTACGAAAAAAATAGCGGTTTTATTTAGCGGCGGCGGCTCGAATTTAGAGGCGATTTTAGAGAGGTTGCACGGCAAAGTTTTTGGCGAAACCAAGATCGAAGTCGCGCTAACGCTAACAAATAAAGCTAACGCAGGCGGCATAGCAAAAGCCGCAAAATACGGCCTAAAAAGCGTCGTTATCGAGCACGTTAATTTTGCCTCGAGAGAGGAATTTGACGCCGCGGTCGTAGAGGAAATCAAGCGCGCAAACGTCGATTTAACGGTGCTTGCGGGCTTTATGCGCATTCTTACGCCCGTTTTTACGAGGCAGATTCGCGCGATAAATTTGCACCCGTCGCTGCTGCCGCTTTTTAAGGGCGCGCACGCGATAAAAGAGAGCTTTGAGAGCGATATGAAGGTGGGCGGCGTGAGCGTGCACTGGGTGAGCGAGGAGCTAGACGGCGGTGCGATCATCGCTCAGCGCGCGTTTGAAAAGAGCGCAGGAATGAGTTTTGAGGATTTTGAAGCTAAAATCCACGCGATAGAGCATGAAATTTTACCTGAAACTATCGTGCAAATTTTGACGGGCAAAGAGAAAATTTAACGACTAAATTGACGAATGTTTTTGGCTCTTGCTAAATTTAGAAATTTTGCGCTTGTTTTTATATTGCGTCAAATTTAAGAATGCAAATTTGCGAAATCGTCGCGCGTTGCAAATTTTGCTTGGCGGTTAAAACATCAAAAACGTTAAATTTGGCCGATTTTGCTCTAATGCAGTACTTTCGTGCCGCTTGCCAAAATTAAAAATCAAATTTGGCAGCGGGTATTTGCGCTAAATTTGATCCCGAAATACGTCTGTAAATTGATCGTAAATCGCCTTCATGCTCGAAAATTTTGCCAAAAAACCGTAAATTTGAAGCAGTAAATTTACAAAGCGTGCACTCCGGATAGGACTATGTAAATTTGAATGACTTTGTGTGTCGCTCAAAGCTAAAACAATTTTACATCTTTGAAAGCAAATTTATCTCAAAAGTCGCAACGAAAATTTATCCAAAGTATCAGGCGCCTAAAAACAGGTTTATGGGGGTCGCGCGAATAGCAAAAGCAAGCGCTAAATTTTGAAATTTGAAGGCCATAAAGCAAGATAAATTGCGGCGATAAAACGGGCTAAATATTTAAAATTTACAGCCGACGTCGCGTCAAATTTAAAACCGAAAAGCAAAAGGAAATTCAAAAAGAAAGAGGCGGAAAGCTCCGCCAAAAAGTAAAATTATTCGGCTTTAAATCCGCCGCCAAACGCCTTATAGACGTCCACGACCGAGTCGATGAGGCTCAAATTCGCCGCGATGTCTTGGAGCCTAACCGAGAGTAGGTTGCGCTGTGCGTCGAGTAGTTCCAGGTGCCCGGTATAGCCTTCTTCAAACTGATCCTTGGCTAGCTTATAGATTTTTTCTTGCGAGTGCAGGAGTTCTTTGACCTGATTTAGCGTTAGTTTGGCGTTTTTACGGTTGTTTAGCGCATCTCTAACCTCGCCCAGAGCCTTTTTGACCGCCGCTTCGTAGGCTACGGCCGCGATTTGCTCGTTAGTTTCGGCGATGCGGACGTTGTTTTTGGTTCTGCCGTAATCAAAAATTTTCTGCACCAAAGATCCGCCTATGCTCCACGTGTTTGCGTTGCTGATAAAGATATTTTCAAAATCCACGCTAGAAAATCCAAAAAGTCCCGTTAGCGAGATGGACGGCAGATAGTCGGCTTTTGCGACGCCGATTAGCGCGTTAGTGGCGTTTAGATCGGCGTAGGCTTTAGCTACGTCGCTCCTTCGCAGCAGTATGTCCGCGCTCACGCCCGCACTCACTTCGGGCTCTTTTGGTAGCATTTTAGCGCTCTGCACGGCTCCGTTTAGGATCTCGTCGTTTGATTTGCCCGTTAGTATCGCTACTGACGTTAGAGCCTGAGATAGCGAGGTTTGCACCTCTAGCAGGCTTACTTTTGCGCTTTCGACGGCGGCTTTGCTTTGTAGATAGGTCGTCTCGTTTATGCCGCCTAGATCAAGCTGCGTTTTGCGAAGCGCCAGCGTCTCCTCGTATGTTTTTAGCGTATCTTTTAGCACGGCTTCGCGCATATTTAGAGCCACGAGCGCGAAGTAGCTTTTAGCCACGCTAGAGCTTATACTAAGGCGCGCGGTAGCGTAGTCTAGCTTGGTCGCGTTTAGACCGGCTTTAGCCGACTCGACGCTGTTTCGCACTCTGCCCCACAGATCTATCTCGTAGCTAAGGCCCAAATTTACCTGCGAGGTTCGGTAGCGCGTTTGAGGCTGTTTGGTGTAGGTTTCGCCGCTGCTTTTTGCTTTGGTATAGCCGACGTTTAAATTTACGCTAGGAAAAAGATCGGCCTCCGAGATGCCCAGACTCGCGGCCGCTTTTTGTAAATTTAAATAAGCCGTGCGAAGGTCGGTGTTTTTCTCTAGCGCGCTAGCTACGAGGGCGTTTAGATTTTCGTCGCCAAACTCCTTCCACCACTCGTCTCTGATGTCGCTAGTTTCAAATTTATACGTAGATTCAAATTTCGTATCGACCTCGGGGATCTCGGGTCGAAACGAGCAGCCCGCTAAAAATAGCGCCGCGGCTAAAGTTAAAATTTTATACATTTTTGACCTCCTGTGCTCCGCTTGGTTTTTTGTCCCAGACTTTGTTGTTTAGCTTTTCTAGCAGATAGTAAAACATCGGTATGAAAAATATCGCTATCGTAGTGGCCGCTATCATGCCGCCGATCACGCCCGTGCCTAGCGAGTGGCGAGAGGCAGCGCCAGCGCCCGTGCTGATAACCATCGGGAAAACGCCCAAAGTAAATGCGAGCGAGGTCATGACGATCGGGCGGAAGCGAAGCCTTGCCGCATTAACGGCCGCGTCAAATACGCTCTTGCCCGCCAGTCTTTCTTGCATCGCAAATTCTACGATAAGGATCGCGTTTTTAGCCGATAGACCGATGAGAAGCAGTAGTCCGATCTGGAAGTAGATGTCGTTTGTTAGCCCTCTAGCCCAAACGGCGACTAGCGAGCCAAAAACCGCAAACGGAACGGCCGTGATAACGGCTAGCGGGATTAGCCAGCGCTCATACTGCGCGGCTAGTATCAAAAACACGAAAATCATACCGAAGATAAACGCCGTAGAGCCCGTGCCTTGCGAGCTAACCTCCTGATAGGCCGTGCCCGCCCAGCTGATCGAGTACTCTTCCATATTTAGCGTTTGCTCGACCACCTCTTGTATCGCTTTTATCGCGTCTCCCGACGTGTAGCCCGGTTTTGGGTCGCCTTGGATCTTAGCCGCAGGGAAAAGATTAAATCTATCTACGATATCCGGACCCAAAATTCTAGTTAGAGTTGCGACGGAGTTTAGCGGTATCATCTCGCCGCCGCTTGAGCGGACGTAAATTTTACGCAAGTCTTCGGGGTTGTTTCTAAAACCCTCTTCGCCTCTAGCGTAGACGCGGTAGGATTTACCGAAAAGGTTGAAGTCGTTGACGTAATACGAACCGAAGGTTGAGCCGATCGCGCTAAAAATTTCGCTCTCGCTCACGCCGAACATCTGGGCTTTTTGCCTATCGACGTCGATTTTAAACTGGCGGTAATTAGTCTCTAGCGTCGAGCGCACGCTGGTTAGATCCGGGCGAGCGTTTGCGGCGGCGACTACTTTTTTCACATCCTCTTCGATCTGGGAGTAGCTTTTGCCGCTTTTATTTTGTAGATACATCTCAAAGCCGCCCGTCATCGATAGCCCCATGATAGGCGGGACGTTTACGACAAAGCTCATCGACTCCTTCGAGCCCCAAAGCATACCGTTAAAAGGCCCGGTTAGCGCGTCTGCTTGACTATCCGGCGTTTTTCTCTGGCTCCAATCTTTTAGCTTGATAAAGCTGATGGCAGAGTTTTCTCTAAGAGCGCCCGCAAGCATATCATATCCGGCAAAACCCATCGTAAATTCGACGTTTGGATTGCTTAGAACCATGTTGCTGATAGTTTTTACCTCTTCTTTGGTTTTTAGCATATTGCTTGACGGCGGTAGCGAAGTGATAACCATCAGCGCGCCCTTATCTTCGGACGGTACGAGGCCGCTAGGGACTTTTTTAAACAGCTCGAAAGTCGCAAAACCCATGACGCCTATCAAAATAAGGCTGATTATTACGTGACGAAGCACTTTTGCAACGCCTGCGGTAAAAATTTTCGTACTCCAGTCGAAAAAGTCGTTAAATTTCTGCACGAACCAAAACGGCTTGCTCTCTTGTTTTTTTAGCATAACGCCGCAAAGCGCCGGAGTAAGCGTAAGCGCGACAAAGCCCGAAATACAAACCGAAGTAACCAGAGTGAGCGCAAACTGACGCTGGATCACGCCGACAAAACCCTCCATAAAAGAAACCGGAACAAAAACGGCTGATAAAACCAGCACGATCGAGATGACCGGGGTTTGTACCTCTTGCATCGCTTTATAGGTCGCTTCTTTGACGGTGATGTCTTTTTCCTCGTGTAAAATTCTCTCCACGTTTTCGATAACGATGATGGCGTCGTCCACGACGATACCGATAGCAAGTATGAGCGCGAAAAGAGTGATTAAATTTATGCTAAATCCCATCGCGTACAGTCCGCCAAAGGTGCCGATGATGGACACGGGAACGGCTAGCATCGGGATGATAGTCGCGCGGAAGCTCTTTAAAAACATATACATAACGATGATAACTAGGATCATGGCCTCGACGAAGGTCTTTATAACCTCTTGGATAGAAACTTCGATAAATTCGGTCGGATTATACGCGATCGTGTGCGTAAATCCCTCGGGAAAATTTTTACTTAGCTCGTCTAGCTTTGCGTTTACCGCTTGCGCCGTGGCTAGGGCGTTAGCGTCGTTTTGCATAAAGATTAAAAGCGGCACGGCGTCTTTACCGTTTAGCATCGCGTCGTTAGCGTAGCTAGCCGCTCCCAGTTCTACCGTGGCTACGTCTTTTAGCTTTAGCGTCGCGCCGTCCGCGCTTTTGATGATTATATCGCCAAACTGCGCGGCGTTTTTGAGTCGTCCGCCCGTGCGAACGGAATAAACGTAAGGATTATCGCCGTCTGATGGCTGCTCGCCTATCTTGCCGGCGGCGTATTGGCTATTTTGGATTTTTACTTGGGCGATTACGTCGCTAGGAGTTAGCTTGTAGTAGGCGAGCAAATCGGGCTTTAGCCAAATTCGCATCGAGTACTCTTTGCTGCCGATTAGCACGGTATCGCCCACGCCGTTAACCCTTTTAACCTCGTCTGCTATGTTTAAATTTACGTAGTTATACATATCGATAGAGTTCATTTTCGGGCTGGTAAAGCCTATAACCTCTAGGATCGAGCCGCTGCGTTCGCGCACGGTCACGCCCATGTTTTGCACCTCTTGAGGCAGTCTTGAGAGCGCGGCTTGGACGCGGTTGTTTACGTCGATCGTGGCTTGTTTGGCTGAGGTGCCGATTTTAAAATAAACGTTGATATTTAGCGAGCCGCTCGAGCTTGAGGTGCTTTGCATATAGAGCATGTTTTCTACGCCGTTTATCTGATCCTCGATCGCGCTGGCTACGGAGTCGGAGATGGTTTGAGCGTCGGCGCCCGTATAGACGGCGCTAACGGAAATTTGAGGCGGAGTTAGCTTAGGATACTCCTCGATAGGAAGCCCTTTTATCGCCATCGCGCCCGCGATAACTATGATGATAGATACGACGGTGGCGAATATCGGGCGATTTATGAAAAATTTAGAAAACATCACTTAGCCTTTTCTTGCTCGTTTTTAGGCTCTAAATTTGCGCCTTTACCAAAGCTTTCGGTTAGGTCCTTATCTATCTCGACGGGTGCGCCTACGCCGATTTTTAGGAAGTTGTTTAAGATGATTTTATCGCCTTCGTTTAACCCCTCGCTAACGACTGCGGCGTCTTTGGTTTGGTAGGTGATTTTTACGTCTTTAGAGGCTACTTTACCGTCCTCTACGACTAGCACGTAGGTCTTGACGTCGGTTTGCTGGAGTGCTACTTGAGGGATTTTAAAGCCGTCTTTTTGATAAAATCCGCCCATCGTCACGTGGCCGAACATGCCCGGTAGCAGCTTGCCCTCGTCGTTGTTAAATTCGGCCTTGGCTAAAACTGTGCCCATATTCGTATTTACGACGTTATCGATGAAATTTACCTTGCCGTTAAACTCTCCCGGGCCGACTTTTAGCACGGCGTCCGAGTTTGTTTGCGCCCAGAGGCCGCTTTCTTGCATTTTGACGCGGTTTAGGTTATCGACGTCGGAGATGTGGAAGTGCGCCTCGATCGGGTTGATTTTGGTTAGGCGCACTAGCTGGGTCGTGTTTGCTACGACTAGCGAGCCCACGTCTACTAGGTTATCGCCCAAAACGCCGTCAAAAGGCGCGGCGATACTCGTGTAGCCTAGGTCTATTTTGGCGTTTTTAGCGTTTGCTCTAGCGCTTAGTAAATTTGCGTTTGCGATCTCGAGCGCCGAAACTGCCGCGTCGTACTCTTTTTGCGAAACGGCGTTTTTCTTATATAAATTTGAAATTCTGTTAAATTCGGTCTGAGCGTTTTTTAAATTTGCGTTTGCTACGCCGATAGAAGCCTCAAGCGCGTCGTAGCTGGCTTGGTATTTTTCGGAATCTATCAAAAACAGCTTGTCGCCGGCTTTTACGTTATCGCCCGGTTTAAAAAACTGCTTGGTTATCGTGCCGCTTACTTTTGGATAGACGACTATGTCTTGCTGGCTCGTTAGGGTCGCGGTGTAGTCAAAGCTGATCGGTACGTCTGATTTTTTAGCTACGAATATATCGACCTTTGACGGCGGCATTTGCCGTTGTTGTCCGGCTGCGGCCGCGCTTTTTTTATCATTACTATCAAAGCATGCCGTAAAAAGCAGCGACGCCAATAATAAAACAGAGATATTTTTAAAATTTCTCATAAATTTGCCTTTAATTTTTTGGGATATTATACAAAAATTTTGTCTGTAATATTTGTTACAAATAAAGTCGGCTATTTTACTCTTATTTACACGAAAAGTCAAATTTTAGAGAGTAGAATTTAGCGTTTTTTTACGCCGTGTAAAAACATATCTATGCGTGTTTTTACGTGCTCTTCGCGCTCTTCTTTGCTTAGCATTATGTCCTCGTTTAGCAAAATAGCATTATAATGATAAGGCTCTCTAACGACTGCGGCAAACGCCTTGGCTGCAACGTAAGGAGAGATACATGGATTTAGTTGGACTTTTATGTCTTCGCGCTCGAAAAAATCGATTAAAATTTTATCGATTTTGCTTAAAATTTGATCCAAAAACTCTTTGCCCAAAAGTCCGTCGTTTTTTGCACCTTCGCTCATCATTACTCTTGAGATTAGCGTGGTTTTCTTTTCGCAGATGATGTCGAAAAATATCATCGCAAATTTGGTTAAAAAATCATCCAGTTTATGCGATAAATTTAGATCGATTTTCTCGTCTATTTGCGTCCTAAAGTCGTCGAATCCACGCTCTACGATGGCGCGAAAAAGTCCTTCTTTATTTTCAAAAAATTTGTAGATGCTCGCCAGCGACCCGCCGCTTTTTTTGATGATATCCGTTAAACTCGTGTTTTCGTAGCCGTTTTCGAGGAAAATTTCAAGTCCGGCTTGGATGAATTTCTCTTTTCTCTCGGCGCTTCGTTTCGTCGGTTTCGTATTCATTTTTCTAGCCCTCAAATTTCAAAAAATCTTAAAATATGATTATACTATAAAAAAATAATTTTTTACTCACTTGGATGGGCGAAAATCGTCCGTCTCTTAACACTTATTTTTTCTTTGTTATCCGCTGCGTAGGCTGAGATTTCTATCTTCGTCATTTGCTCGCCGGTCATAGCAAATGCCGATTTAGGCGCGCTTAGCACGACTACGACTTTCCTTTTTTCGCCTGCTTTTAGCGAAATTTGAGCCTTTGGGCGCTCGATTTTTATCGGCGCTTTAGCTTCCTCCGCGCTAACGTCAAAATAAAACTCATGCGCGTGCGCGTCGGTG